>JAFZAM010000065.1 GCA_017557265.1 Oscillospiraceae bacterium
GGCGGCCGCCGTCGGCAAGGGCCTTTGCCGCGCGGGAGCCCCCGTCTCCGTCGTGCTCGACGGCGGGACGCTCGAGGTGACCGTCGGCGACGGCGGGGAGGTCCTGATGACGGGCCCCGCCGAGACCGTATACGAGGGGGAGACGGCCGTATGATCACGCCGAACACGCATTACGCGGACCTCAAGGATTCCTATCTTTTCTACAACATAGCGCAGAAGACGCAGGCCTACGTCGCGGCGCACCCCGGCGCGAGGCTCTACCGCATGGGCATAGGCGACGTGTCGCTGCCGCTCTGCGAAGTCGTCATCAAGGCCCTGCACGAGGCCGTCGACGATCAGGCCGCGAAGGACAGCTTCCACGGCTACATGCCCGAATGCGGCTGGCCATTCCTGCGCGAGACGATAGCAAAGCATTACGGAAAGCGCGGCGTCGCCGTTGGCACTGACGAGGTGTTCGTCTCCAGCGGCGCGAGCGACGAGCTCGGGGATATCCTCGACCTCTTCGACCGATCCGGCAGCGCGCTCGTCATCGAGCCCGCTTACCCCGCCTACGTCGATGCGAACGTCATGGCGGGCCGGAAGATAGTCCACCTCCCGTCGGGCGAGGAAAACGGCTTCCTGCCGGAGCCCGGAGACGGCGCGAAGGCCGACCTCATCTATATCTGCTCGCCGAACAACCCGACCGGCGCGGTGTTCGACCGCGAGAAGCTCCGCCGCTGGGTCGACTTCGCCAATGAAAACGGATCCGTCATCCTCTTCGACGCGGCCTACGAGGCCTTCATCGAGGACCCGGCGCTGCCGCGCAGCATCTTCGAAATTGACGGCGCGCGCACCTGCGCCATCGAGATATGCTCGCTTTCCAAGACGGCGGGCTTTACCGGCACGCGCCTCGGCTATACGGTCATCCCGCGCGAGCTCGTCCGCGGCGGCATGCGCTTTAACGACATGTGGGTCCGCACCCGAACGACGAAGACCAACGGCGTGTCCTATATCATCCAGAAGGGCGGCGCGGCCGTCTTCACGGACGAGGGGCAGGCGCAGATCGCCGAGAGCATCCGCTATTATAAAGAAAACGCCCGCATCCTCATGCGCGCGCTCGACGGGCTCGGCATATGGTACTGCGGCGGGAAGAACGCGCCGTACATCTGGCTCAAGTGCCCCGGCGGCATGGGAAGCTGGGAGTTCTTCGACATGCTCCTCAGCGATATTCAGGTCGTCGGCACGCCGGGCGAGGGCTTCGGCGCGTGCGGGGCGGGCTATTTCCGCCTATCGACCTTCGGCGACAGAGACGAGACCCTCGAGGCCGCCGCCCGCCTGACCAAGCTGCTCGGGAAATAAAAAGCGCCCCGGAGGGCGCATAAAGAAAACAAAGGCCGCGGGAGCTCCGCGGCCTTTTTGCTTCTTGTTATTCTCTCTCGAGCGGGATATCCCCGAGGTTGACGCTCTTGCCGGTGTCGACCTTAAAGAAGTTCTTGCGCTTGAAGCCCTTCGCGTCTATCGTCACGTCGTAGTAGCCGACGGCGAGGTCCTTGAGCCAGAAATCGCCGAAGGAGTCCGTGACGGTCTCGACGATCTTCGCGCCGGTGACGGCGAAGACGCGCGCACCGATGACGACCTCCTTCTCGACGGGGTCGTAGACCGTCCCGGCGATGAACTTGCCGGGTATGTTGCGGTAGTATACGCGCGGGCGGCAGCCCGTCTCGGGCTTGAGCACCTCGGCCCCGCGGATGAGGTCCGCGAGCTCGTCCTCCTCGCCGAAGACGATGGCGTCCGTCGGGCAGTTCTCGACGCAGCGGGGGAGCTTGTAGCCCGCGTCGAGCAGGTGGGCGCAGCCGGTGCACTTCTGGCAGATGCCGAGGCCGTCGTTGAAGTATATCGCGCCGTAGGGGCAGGCCTCCCTGCACGCGCAGCAGCCGACGCACTTATCCGGGTCTATGAGGACGAAGCCGTCGTCGCGCCTGTATATGGCGTCCGTCGGGCAGGCGTCCATGCACTCGGCGCTGCGGCAGTGGTTGCACAGCCGCGCGAGGTAATGTATCCTGACCTTCGGGACCGTCCCCTCGACGTGCTCTTCGACCTTGCACCAGAACTGGTCGGTCTGCGGCTGGGGGCGGGAATAGGGCGGCCAGTCGTTGCCGACGAACTCGTCCTTGCAGGCGAGCTGGCAGTTGTGGCACCCGTTGCACTTTGAAACGTCTATGACGAAAGCTTTCATGGCCTTCTCCTTTGTTTGCGTTCTGTGATAATAATAGCATACGGGATAGGCGAAAAACAATCACAAAATGCCGCGATAAGGCTTGCATTTGGGAGCGTTTTCCTATAAAATCTATGGTACGGAATTATATCCATTTTCATTGGAAGGAGATATAACCTATGGCAGGCCCTAAATTCGATCCCGCGGAGCTCAAGATCGCCTATGAGAAGCCCGGCTTCGGCGGCGGCCCCGGCACCCCCGTCTACAGCTATCCCGTCTCTCCCAAGGAGGGCATGAAGGCCGCGATGGCGCGCAAGCCCCTCTGGCAGATCACTCACTCCGAGCAGCAGATGTTCCTCCCGTCGGTCAACCCCGACAATATAGCCCGCGCCCTCTGCGTCGAGGCCCAGCGCCATACCTACACGACCGACCCCGTCGCCGATATGTTCGGCGTCGAGTGGGAGTTCGTCCCCAAGGTCGGCGGCAGCATGGTCCGCCCCGGCCAGCCCCTCATCGAGGACATGAACGACTGGCGCGACTTTGTCAAGTTCCCCGACATCGATCAGTGGGACTGGGAGGGCTCGGCGAAGCTCAACGAGAAGTTCCTCGACACCGACGCGTATATCTGCTGCTGGATACTCAACGGCTGGTATGAGCGCCTCATCTCCTTCATGGAGTTCGAGGGCGCCGCGATGGCCCTCATCGACGAGGACCAGCAGGACGCCGTCAAGGAGTTCTTCAGCGAGCTCTCCGACTTCTATATCAAAATGATCGGCAGGTACCTCGATACCTTCCCGCAGATAGACGGCTTCTGCATCCACGACGACTGGGGTTCCCAGAGGGAGACCTTCTTCGCGCCCGACGTCGCCGCCGAGATGATAGTGCCCTATATGCGCCGCGTCAACGACTATATCCATTCCCGCGGCAGGTTCTCCGACTTCCATTCCTGCGGCATGGCGCTCAAGCAGATACCTAACATGATCGACGCCGGATGGGACGCCTGGAGCGGCCAGCCCATGAACGACACCCAGAAGATCTATGAGCTCTACGGCGACAAGATCCTCATCGGCGTCATCCCGTCGAAGCTCGATCCCAAGATGAGCGACGAGGAGCTTCGCGAGTCCGCCCGCGAGTACGCCGCGAAGTTCTGCAATCCGGAAAAGCCGAGCATACTCAACATCTATTCCAATATGGGCATGCCCCGCGCCTTCCGCGACGAGCTCTACAAGCAGTCCCGCATCCGCTATTGCGGCGAGGCCTGAGGCTGAAGCAGATCAAAACCCGCCTGACTTTTGTCAGGCGGGTTTTTCAGGCCCTCGCGGGGCCGGACCGGTCACTTATTTGCTCAGATGTCCTCGAAATCGTCGAGCTCGGGGCAGCAGATCTCCTTCTTGGATTCGATCTTCTCCTTGACGTCGGTCAGGAAACGCTTGATATCGTCGCGGAAGATGAGGATCAGCGCGACGACAGCGGCCACGGCGAGAACGGCGGCGGCTATCTTTGCGAAAAGCTTCCAGTCACAGTTGGTGCAATTTTTGATCGTGACCACCTCCTTTGACTTTATCTTAAATGATTATACCACGAAACGCGCTGAAAAATCAACACGTCGGGGCAAACTATTTTAAGGCGGCGCGAAGAGCCTCGCGCATGGCGAGCGCCTCTTGCCTCGCCGCTTCGCGCCAGTCGCCGCCGGTCTTCTTCCAGGCCGCGATTATCCCGCGCGAGGAGTTTATTATGGCGCCGAGCCCGCGCGAGTCGAACGCGCCAGCGACGTCGGCGGCCCCGCCGCCCTGCGCCCCGTAGCCGGGGACGAGGAAAAATACCGTCGGGAAAGCCTTTCGCAGCTGCGCGAGCTCAGCCGGGTGCGTCGCGCCGACGACGGCGCCGAGCTTTGAATACCCGTGCTCGCCGACGCTCTCCGCGCCGAGCCTTTCCACGAGCTTCGCGACGCGCATATAGAGCGGCTCCCCGCCGCAGTCGAGGTCCTGCAGCTCGGCCGACGAGGGGTTGGAGGTCTTGACGAGCGCGAAGACGTCCCGCCCGGTCTTGAGGAAGGGAAGTATGCCGTCCGAGCCGAGATAGGGATTGACCGTGACCGCGTCGGAGCCGAGCGGCCCGTCCGCGAGCCACGCCTCGGCGTAGGCCTCGGCCGTGCTGCCTATGTCCCCGCGCTTTGCGTCGGATATGACGTATAGCCCCGCCTCTTTCGCCGCGGCTATCGTCTTTTCGAGGACGGCCATGCCCGCCGCGCCGAGCGCCTCGTAGCACGCGGCCTGCGGCTTTATAGCCGGGACTATATCCGCGAGCGCTTCGATGAGCCCGAGGTTGAATTTGAGGTACGCCTCGTCGGGCGGGAGCTCCCTGAGCTCCGGCGGCAGGTGCGCCGGCCTCGGGTCGAGCCCCGCGACGGTCGGGTTGTCCTTTTGCAGTATCTTTTCTATGAGAGCGTCCATGTCGGCCTCCGCGTTTCTTTTTTATTAGGATAACACGCCCGCCGCCGCTATGCAAGAAATGCTATCGACAACGGGGCGCGCTTAGTGTAAAATAGTACCGAAAGAAGGGATATCCATGGATAAAAAAGCCATATACAAGCTGACCTACGGCCTGTTTCTGCTCTCGGCCCGCGAGGGCGGGCGGGACAACGCCTGCATCGTCAACACCGTCCAGCAGGCGGCGTCCGACCCGGTGCGCCTCTCGGTCGCGGTCATCAATACCAACTACACCCGCGAGATGATCTCCCGCACGGGCGTCTTCAACGTCTCCGTACTCGATAAGGACACGCCGTTTTCCGCCTTCGAGCACTTCGGCTTCCGGAGCGGGCGCGACGTCGACAAGCTCGGGGACTACTGGTTCAAGCGCACGGAAAACGGCCTCGCCTACTTCCCGCAGTTTGCCAACGCCGTCCTCTCGGCGAAGGTCGTCGATTCCATTGACCTCGGCAGCCATACGCTCTTCATCGGCGAAGTGACCGACGCCGTCAAGCTCTCCGACGTCGAGAGCCTGACCTACGAGCGCTACCAGAACGAGATAAAGCCCAAGAAGCCCGCCGCCGCCTCGAAGGGCTGGCGCTGCACCGTCTGCGGCTATATCTACGAGGGGGACGAGCTCCCTGCCGACTTCGTCTGCCCGGTATGCAAGCACGGGCCGGAGGTGTTCGAAAAGATATGAAGACCGCGAAAAGAGTCGTTGTTATCGTCCTCGCGCTCGCTCTTGCGCTTACCTGCTTCGGCGGCTGCAAGAAGAAGACCGAGGCCGAGAAGCTCTCCCGCAGCTACAACGTCGTCGTCTCCGTCGAGATAACCGGCGACATCGTCGGCAAGAAGGTCGAGCTCGAGTGGAGCGTCAACGGCCTGAGCGCCGGCACGAAGGTCGCCTCCAAGACCGAGGGCGGCTACCACGACGGCGACGTCGTCAACTTCCGCCTCATGGAGAGCGACCTGAAAAAAGGCATGAACGTCATGATGCGCGTCGTCATGCTCGGCTACGACGGCGTGGGCATGTACTGCGGCAAGGCCGTGCCGCTCGAGCTCGAATTCGGCGAGGTGTACTACCTCCGCGTGAGCGGTTCGGGCGCCTCCGACGCCGTCACGGAGCAGGTGTTTCCCGAGTAACGGGAACTTTTCCGCGCCGCGGAGCGTCTTTTTACGGGAAAGCTAAAAAAATCGTTGACGAAAGTCGAAAAATGGATTAAACTCATAGAAAGACATTATGTGAACTACAATATATAGTATTTTTTCTTTCAAGGAGGACGCTCATGGCTCTTTTTAAGGAAGTAAAATGCGGCAGATGCGACAGGCGCTACTCCTCCATCAGGAGCAGATGCCCGTACTGCGGCGCCCGCAAGACCAATACCGACCGGAAGGCGGAGGGCGGCTCCGCGGCGAAGGGCTCGTCCCAGAAGTGGCAGCTCATCGTCGGCGCCGTCATCCTCGTCATCATAATCATCGCCATCATCCTGCTCGTCGCGAACGCGCTCAAGAACAAGGATACCAAGGACGATACCCCGAGGAACCCGACCAGCAGCAGCCTTATCGATCCCGAGGATAGCATGACCACGACGGCGGAACCGACTCCGACGCCGACCCCGACCCCGACGCCGACCCCGAC
>JAFZAM010000066.1 GCA_017557265.1 Oscillospiraceae bacterium
CCCGGCGTCCCCGAGTCGTTCAAGGTCCTCGTCAAGGAGCTGCAGTCCCTCTGCCTCGACGTCCGCGTTCTCGACGGCGACGGCAACGAGATCGAGCTCAAGAGCGACGACGACGACGAGTACCAGGGCGGCTACGGCGACGACAGCATCTACGCCTCCGACGACACCGAGATCGAGTCCGGAGGGTACACCATCGAGGACGTCGATCCCGACGTGCTCGGAGCCGACGCGGATTTTGAATTCGACGACGACGATTATGAAGAGGAGGACGAGTGATGAGCAACACGCCGTTTGAAGCTATCCAGATAGGCATAGCGTCTCCTGAAATGATCAGAAAGTGGTCCTACGGCGAGGTCAAGAAGCCCGAGACCATCAACTACCGGACCCTCAAGCCCGAGCGCGACGGACTCTTCTGCGAGCGCATCTTCGGGCCGACGAAGGACTGGGAATGCCACTGCGGCAAATATAAGAAGATACGCTACAAGGGCAAGATATGCGACCGCTGCGGCGTCGAGGTCACGAAGGCCAAGGTCCGCCGCGAGCGCATGGGCCACATCGAGCTCGCCGCCCCCGTATCTCATATATGGTATTTCAAAGGTATCCCGTCCCGCATGGGACTCATCCTCGACATCTCCCCGAGGATACTCGAAAAGCTCCTCTACTTCGCGGTCTATATCGTGACCGATCCCGGAGACACCCCTCTGATGAAGAATCAGATCCTCACCGAGAAGGAGTACAGGGATTATAAGGAGAAGTACGAGGACGACTTCAAGGCCGGCATGGGCGCCGAGGCCGTCAAGGAGCTGCTCTCCCAGATAGACTGCGAGAAGCTTTCGGCGGAGCTGCGCGCCGAGCTGCGCGACGCCTCCGGGCAGAAGAAGGCCAAGCTCATCAAGAGGCTCGAGGTCGTCGAGGCGTTCCGCCTCTCCGGCAACAGGCCCGAGTGGATGATCATCGACGTCCTGCCCGTCATCCCGCCCGAGATACGCCCCATGGTCCAGCTCGACGGCGGCCGCTTCGCAACCAGCGACCTCAACGACCTGTACCGCCGCGTCATCAACCGCAACAACCGCCTCAAGAGGCTCATCGAGCTGCGCGCGCCCGACATCATCGTGCGCAACGAGAAGCGCATGCTCCAGGAGGCCGTCGACGCCCTCATCGACAACGGCCGCCGCGGCCGCGCCGTCACCGGCGTCAACAGCCGCGTCCTCAAGAGCCTTTCCGACATGCTCAAGGGCAAGCAGGGCCGCTTCCGTCAGAACCTGCTCGGCAAGCGCGTCGACTATTCCGGCCGTTCCGTCATCGTCGTCGGGCCCGACCTGAAGCTCTATCAGTGCGGTCTGCCCAAGGAGATGGCCATCGAGCTCTTCCGCCCGTTCGTCATGAAGAAGCTCGTCGAGGACGGCGTCGCCAACAACATCAAGTCCGCCAAGAAGATGGTCGACAAGGGCCGCACCGAGGTATGGGACGCTCTTGACGTCATCATCAAGGACCATCCCGTCCTGCTCAACCGCGCCCCGACGCTCCACCGTCTCGGCATCCAGGCCTTCGAGCCCGTGCTCGTCGAGGGCCGCGCGCTCAAGCTCCATCCGCTCGTCTGCACGGCGTACAACGCCGACTTCGACGGAGACCAGATGGCCGTCCACGTCCCGCTCTCCGCGGAGGCGCAGGCCGAGGCGCGCATCCTCATGCTATCCACGAACAATCTCCTGCGCCCGCAGGACGGACATCCCGTCACCGTCCCCACGCAGGACATGATCCTCGGTTCCTACTACCTTACCTATACCAAAGACGAGCCCGGCAAGGGCAAGGTCTTCTCCTCGCCGAACGAGGCCCTCATGGCCTACGACGAGGGCTCCCTCGGCATCCACGCGCCCATCAAGGTCCGCGTGACGAAGGAGATAGAAGGGGAGACCCGCAGCGCGCTCGTCGAGACGACCGTCGGCCGCATAATCTTCAACGAGCCCATCCCGCAGGATCTCGGCTTCGTCGACAGAAGCGTCCCCGGCAACGAGTTCCTCTTCGAGATAGACTTCAAGGTCGATAAGAAGAAGCTCGGCGAGATCGTCGACAAGTGCATCTCCAAGCACGGCTTCACCGTCTCGACCGAGGTCCTCGACGCCATCAAGGCGATGGGCTTCAAGTACTCGACCAAGGGCGCCATCACGATCTCCATCTCCGACATGACCGTCCCCGAGAAGAAGAAGGAGATCATCGCCGCGACCGAGCAGAAGGTCATCAAGATCGAAAATCAGTACAAGCGCGGCTTCATCACCAACGACGAGCGCTACCGCCTCGTCGTCTCGGAGTGGGAGAAGGCCAACAAGGACGTCACCGACGCCCTTCAGGACAGCCTCGACGAGTTCAACCCCATCTACATGATGGCAAACTCCGGCGCCCGCGGCTCCATGAACCAGATCCGTCAGCTCGCCGGCATGCGCGGCCTTATGGCCAACACCTCCGGCAAGACCATCGAGATACCCATCAAGGCGAACTTCCGCGAAGGCCTCTCCGTCCTCGAGTACTTCATCTCCTCGAGAGGCGCGCGCAAGGGCCTCGCCGACACCGCCCTTCGTACCGCGGACTCCGGCTACCTGACCAGACGTCTCGTCGACGTCTCGCAGGACGTCATCATCTGCGAGTCCGACTGCCATACCGACAGCGGCATCAAGGCCCACGCCGTCTATGAAAACGGCGCCATGGTCAGCTCCCTCGCGACCGCCATCCACGGCCGCTACCCGCTGCACGACGTAGTCGATCCGAAGACCGGCGAGGTCATCTTCACGACCGACCACATGATGATCGGCGACGACGCGAAGATACTCGAGGCCCACGGCATCGAGGAAGTCGAGATACGCAGCGTCATCACCTGCGAAGCCCACCGCGGCGTCTGCTCCAAGTGCTACGGCATGAACCTCGCGACCGGCGAGCCCGTCAGCATGGGCGAGGCCGTCGGCGTCATCGCCGCCCAGTCCATAGGCGAGCCCGGCACGCAGCTGACGATGCGTACCTTCCACACCGGCGGCGTCGCCGGCGACGACATCACCCAGGGTCTTCCCCGAGTCGAGGAGCTCTTCGAGGCCAGAAAGCCCAAGAAGATGGCCCAGCTCGCGGAGATCTCCGGCAGCGTCGTCTTCGAGGACAACAAGAAGGTCAACGTTCAGACCATCACCATCCTCAACGAGCAGACCGGCGAGACCAAGTCCATCACCGTCCCCGTCAGCGCCGGCATCAAGGTCCGCGACGGCGACCTCGTCAAGCAGGGCGACGACCTCACCGAGGGTACCTACAATCCGCACGACGTCCTGCGCGTCAAGGGCATCGACGCCGTTCAGGAGTACCTCATCCAGGAGGTCCAGAAGGTCTACCGTCAGCAGGGCGTCGACATCAACGACAAGCACATCGAGGTCATCGTGCGTCAGATGATGCGCAAGGTGCGCATCGAGGACGCCGGCGACACGGGCCTGCTCTCCGGCTCCATGGCCGACCTCATCGAGGTCAAGAGCGCCAACGAGGCCATAAAGAAGGAGAACGCGATCCGCGCCGAGCGCCTCGCCGCGAAGGAAGCCTCCGGCGAGCCCATCGACCCCGAGCAGGACGGCGAGCTCCGTCCGGCCGAGTATACGAGGCTGCTCATGGGCATCACGAAGGCGTCTCTCGCCACCGAGAGCTTCCTCTCCGCCGCGTCCTTCCAGGAGACGACCAAGGTCCTGACCGAGGCCGCCATCAAGGGCAAGATAGACCACCTCGTCGGCCTCAAGGAGAACGTCATCATAGGCAAGCTCATCCCCGCCGGCTCCGGTCTCGAGATATACAGAGACTTCAACGAGATCGTGGCCCCCGAAGCCGAAGATACCGAGGAGCCCGCCGTCTGACGGCGGGCCTCCCGGGAAAAGCCCGGAATACTCCGAAAAAAAGACGTCTGACGCAAAATTTTGCGTTGACAAAATAAATGCAGTTTTGCTATAATGCCAAATTGCGAGATTATTTCAGGAAAGGAGGAAGTTCATGCCTACTTTTAACCAGCTTGTCAGGAAGGGCAGGGAAACCGTGGCCTACAAGTCCACTTCGCCCGCCATGCAGAAAGGCCTCAATACTCTCAAGAACAAGGAGACCGATCTGAGCTCTCCCCAGAAGCGCGGCGTATGCACTGTCGTTCGTACCCAGACCCCGAAGAAGCCGAACTCGGCTCTCCGTAAGGTCGCCCGTGTGCGCCTTACCAACGGCTACGAGGTGACGGCCTATATCCCCGGTATCGGCCACAACCTGCAGGAGCACTCGATCGTCATGATCAGAGGCGGCCGTGTCAAGGACCTCCCCGGCGTACGTTACCACATCATCCGCGGCACTCTCGATTCCCAGGGCGTTGCCAACCGCAAGCAGGCCAGATCCAAGTACGGCGCCAAGCGTCCGAAGGCCGGAAAGTAATTGCGAAGAATTCGCGCTGGGAGCGTATTGCTTCCAAGCCTCGATATATAAGACCTATCGGGGCGCAATACGGGAGCGGCGGGAGACCGCCGTCTTTCGAGTACCTGTGAAATCATTTTATGAAGGAGGGAAGTACAGTGCCCAGAAGAGGTAACGTCCCTAAGAGAGAGATCATACCCGACCCTGTGTATAACAGCGTTCTGGTGACCAAGCTTATCAACAGCATCATGCTCGACGGTAAGAAGGGAGTGGCTCAGAAGGTCGTCTATGACGCCTTCGACATCATTGCCGAAAAGTCCGGCAAGCCCGCGCTCGACGTTTTCACGGCGGCTCTTGACAACATCATGCCGTCGCTGGAGGTCAAGGCCCGCCGCGTCGGCGGTTCGACCTACCAGGTGCCTATCGAAGTCCGCGCCGACCGTCGTCAGACCCTCGGTCTCCGCTGGCTGACCAACTATTCGCGCGCCCGCGGCGAGAAGACCATGAAGGAGCGTCTCGCCGGCGAGATCCTCGACGCCTCGAACAACCTCGGCAACGCGGTCAAGAAGCGTGAGGACACCCACAAGATGGCCGAGTCCAACAAGGCCTTCGCGCATTACAGATGGTGATCCCGTTCCCCGAGACCGCCTTCTGACAAGTATCAAGGAGTTTTAAGATGCCCAGACAGAAATCCCTTGAAAACACGAGAAATATCGGCATCATGGCTCACATCGACGCCGGAAAGACGACCACGACGGAGAGGATACTCTTCTATACGGGCGTCAACTACAAGATCGGTGAGACCCATGAGGGCACCGCCACCATGGACTGGATGGAGCAGGAACAGGAGCGAGGCATAACCATAACCTCCGCCGCCACGACCTGCTTCTGGAGAGACGTGTGCATCAACATCATCGACACCCCGGGTCACGTGGATTTCACGGCCGAGGTCGAGAGGAGTCTGCGCGTCCTCGACGGCGGCGTCACGGTTCTCTGCGCCAAGGGCGGCGTCGAGCCGCAGTCGGAGACTGTCTGGCGTCAGGCGGACCACTACGGCGTTCCCCGTCTTATATATGTAAATAAGATGGACATCATGGGCGCCGACTTCTTCAACGTGCTCGACATGATCTCCGAGAGGCTCAAGGCCAACGCCGTCCCCGTCCAGCTGCCGATAGGCAAGGAGGCGGACTTCCGCGGCATCATCGACCTCATCGGCATGCACGCGGTCATCTACTACGACGACCTCGGCAAGGACCAGCGCATCGAAGAGATCCCCGCCGACCTTCTCGATCTCGCGGAGGAATACAGGACCAACCTTATCGAAAAAGCGGCCGATTTCGACGACGAGGTAATGGAGCTTTACCTCGACGGACAGGAGATCCCCGAGGACCTGCTCCGGAAGGCCATCCGCAAGGGTACGGTCTCCGTGCAGATGTTCCCGGTGCTCTGCGGCACGTCCTACAGAAACAAGGGCGTCCAGAAGCTGCTTGACGCGATCGTGGACTACCTTCCGTCCCCCGTGGACATCCCGCCCGTCGTCGGCATAAACCCCGCCAACGGCCAGGAGGTCACCCGCGAGGCAAACGACGAAGCGCCTTTCTCCGCGCTTGCGTTTAAGATCATGACCGACCCGTTCGTCGGAAAGCTCGCGTTCATCCGCGTGTACTCCGGCAGCATCGAATCGGGCAAGACGGTCATAAACTCCACCAAGGACCGCAGGGAGCGTCTGGGGCGCATACTCCGTATGCACGCCAACCATCGCGAGGACATAACCGACGTCTATTCCGGCGACATCGTCGGCGTAGTCGGTCTCAAGTCCACCACGACGGGCGACACGCTCTGCGATGAAAAGCACAAAGTCATCCTCGAATCCATGGAATTCCCCGAGCCCGTCATCAGGGTCGCCATCGAGCCCAAGACGAAGGCGGGTCAGGAGAAGATGGGCGTCGCGCTCAGCAAGCTGGCGGAGGAGGACCCGACCTTCAAGACCTATACGGACGAGGAGACGGGCCAGACCATCATCGCCGGCATGGGCGAGCTGCACCTCGAGATAATCGTGGACAGGCTCCTCCGGGAGTTCCGCGTCGAGGCGAACGTCGGCAAGCCGCAGGTCTCCTATAAAGAGATCATCCGCAAGAGCGCGATATCCGACATGCGTTACGTCAGGCAGACGGGCGGCAAGGGCCAGTTTGCCCACGTCAAGCTCCAGATCGAGCCCAACGAGCCCGGCAAGGGTTACGAGTTCGTCGACCAGATCACCGGCGGCGCGATCCCCAAGGAGTTCATCCCCGCGGTCGATCAGGGCATCCAGGGAGCCATGCTCTCCGGCCCGCTCGCCGGCTACAACGTCGTCGACGTCAAGGCCACTCTGCTCGACGGCTCGTTCCACGAGGTCGACTCGTCCGAGCTCGCCTTCAAGATCGCCGGCTCCATGGCGTTCAAGGAGGCCTGCCTGAAGGCCGATCCCGTACTGCTCGAGCCCATCATGAAGGTCGCCGTCATAGTCCCCGAGGACTACATGGGCGACGTCATGGGAGACCTCAACGCGAGGCGCGGCCAGATCCAGGGCATGGAGACGAGAGTCGGCGCGGCCCATATCGACGCGCTCGTTCCGCTCTCCGAGATGTTCGGTTACGCGACCGACCTGCGCAGCAGGACCCAGGGCCGCGGACAGTACACGATGGAGCCGAGCCACTATATCGAGCTGCCGAAGAACCTTCAGGAAAAGCTCATCGGCTCGCACCGCGGAAATTGACTGTTGCAAAAACCGCAGACTTGCGGTAAAATACCAATTTAGAAAAGAAAATCAAACCATTTATTTATTTTTAAGGAGGCTACCACTACAATGGCCAAGGCGAAATTTGAGAGAACCAACCCCCATGTAAACCTCGGCACCATCGGCCACATCGACCACGGCAAGACGACCC
>JAFZAM010000067.1 GCA_017557265.1 Oscillospiraceae bacterium
GCAGCGCTCGCGTGGCGCGCGTAGGGGCCGACGCCCTCGTCGGCCCGCCCCGTCGCCCGCTCTTCCCATGATTTTCCCCCGCCGCGCCCGAGGCGTTTTGCGCTTGCGCTATTGCCAAATATGCGCCGAATATGATATTCTGTTTATAATATCCGTCGTTCGCCCGGCGGACTCACGGCCGGGCGGAAACGACAGACACGAGGTGATGAAAATGGCTCAAAGGATCGCCGTCGACCTGTTCCTTCTCGAGGACGTGCTCGACGAATACGCCGACGTCAAGGGAAGCCTCATCTCCATCCTGCAGAAGACGCAGGAGATATACGGCTACGTCCCCGAGGACGCGGTATACCGCATCGCGGAGCGCACGGGCGAGTCCCCGGCGAAGATACTCGGCGTCGCGACGTTCTATTCGCAGTTCCGCTTCACCCCCGCCGGAAAGTACCGCATCCAGATATGCAAGGGCACGGCCTGCTACGTAAACGGCTCCGAGCGCCTCATCGACGTCTTCGCCAGGGAGCTCGGCATCCATGACAACGAGACCACGGACGACGGGCTCTTTTCGCTCAACGTCGTCAGCTGCCTCGGCTGCTGCTCGCTCGCGCCCGTCATGATGATAAACGACAGAGTCTACGGCCTGCTGACGCCGGAAAAGATCCGCAGGATACTGCGCGAGCTGAGGAAGGAGGCGGCCTCGGAATGATAAGGATAGTCGTCGGCGAGGGCAGCTGCGGCCTCGCGGCGGGAGCCGCGGCGGTATACGACGAGCTGCAGACCGTCCTGCCGGCAAACGCGAAGCTCTCCATAACGGGCTGCGTCGGCGCGTGCTTCCTCGAGCCGATAGTCGACGTCTACGGCGAGGACGGCGCGCTCTTCAGGTGCGTGCACGTCGCGCCCGAGGACGCGCAGACCATAGCCGACGCCGCCGAAAGCGGCGACTTCGCCCTGCTCGA
The DNA here is from genome assembly GCA_017557265.1 of Oscillospiraceae bacterium. Lineage (GTDB taxonomy): Bacteria > Bacillota > Clostridia > Oscillospirales > Oscillospiraceae > RGIG7949. The sequence continues at coordinate 951 of JAFZAM010000067.1, forward strand.
CAAGCTCCTCATAACCCCCGAGGACGCGGAGTTCCTCTCGCGCCAGACGCGCGTCGCCCTGCGCCACTGCGGCGTCATCGACCCGGAGGACATCGACTCCTATCTCGCCGCGGGCGGGTATCAGGCGCTCGAAAAAGCCCTTAAAGAGATGACCCCCGAGGACGTCATCGAGACGATAAAGGTCTCCGGCCTCGCGGGGCGCGGAGGCGCGGGCTTCCCGACGTGGTTCAAGTGGCAGGCCGCGCGCGACTCCAAGGGCGAGGAAAAGTATATGATATGCAACGCCGACGAGGGCGACCCCGGCGCGTTCATGGACCGCGCGGTGCTCGAATCCGACCCGCATCAGGTGCTCGAGGGCATGCTCATCGGCGCCTACGCCGTCGGCGCGCGCGAGGCGGTCATCTACGTCCGCGCGGAGTACCCGCTCGCGATCGTGCGCCTGAAAAAGGCCATCATGCATGCCCGCGAGCGCGGCTTCATCGGCAAAAACATTCTCGGGACGGGCTTCGACTGCGAGTTTCGCATCAAGGCGGGCGCGGGCGCGTTCGTCTGCGGCGAGGAGACGGCTCTCATCGAGTCCCTCGAGGGAAACCGCGGCATGCCCCGCCTCAAGCCGCCCTTCCCGGCCGAGGCCGGGTACTGGCGCAAGCCCAGCAACATCAACAACGTCGAGACCTACGCCAACGTAAGCTGGATAATAAAGCGCGGCGGCGAGGCCTTCGCCGCCATGGGGACCGAGGGCAGCAAGGGCACCAAGGTCTTCGCCGTCAGCGGCAAGGTAAAGCGCGGCGGCCTCGTCGAGGTCAAGATGGGCGTCACGCTGCGCGACGTCATATTCGGCATAGCCGGCGGCGGGCGCGACGGGAAGGCCATAAAGGCCGTCCAGCTCGGCGGGCCGAGCGGCGGCTGCGTCCCGGAGAGCCTCTTCGACACGGTCATCGACTATAAGTCGCTGAGCGCGACGGGCGCGATAATGGGCTCCGGCGGCATGGTCGTGCTCGACGAGACGACCTGCATGGTCGGCATAGCCAAGTTCTTCCTCGATTTCACGACGCGCGAGAGCTGCGGCAAGTGCGTTCCCTGCCGCATCGGCACCAAGCGCCTCAACGAGACGCTCGCGCGCATCATAAACGGCGAGGGCCGCGAGGGCGACGTCGAGCTGCTCGAGGAGCTCTGCGGCGCCGTCAAGGACGGGGCGCTCTGCGGCCTCGGACAGACCGCGCCGAACCCCGTGCTCACGACGATACGCTACTTCCGCGACGAGTACGACGCGCACGTGCGCGACAAAAAGTGCCCGGCGCACGAGTGCCGCGCGCTGCTGACCTACTCCATAGACCCGGAAAAGTGCGTCGGCTGCTCCGCGTGCAGCCGCGGCTGCCCGGCGAAGGCAATCTCGGGCGAGCTGAAAAAGACCTTCTCCATAGACCCCGCCGTCTGCGTAAAGTGCGGCGCCTGCGCCTCGGCCTGCCGCTTCGGCGCGGTAAAGGTCGAATAAGGAGGGCGGAAAGATGAGTATACAGCTTAAGATAAACGGAGTCCTCTGTCAGGGGCGCGAGGGCGACACCATCCTCGACGTCGCCCGCGCAAACGGCATAGAGATACCGACCCTCTGCCACGACGACAGGACCGAGTACTACGGCGCCTGCGGCGTCTGCGTCGTCGAGGCGGCACACACCCCGAAGCTGCTGCGCGCCTGCTCGACCCTCGCGGCCGAGGGCATGGAGATAACCGTCCACGGCGCGCGCGCGGACAAGGTCCGCAAGGTCGCGCTCGAGC
>JAFZAM010000068.1 GCA_017557265.1 Oscillospiraceae bacterium
ATCATTACATTAAAGCAGCTTTGGAGGGCATCATGGTAGAAGCCAGCATGCGCTATATCAGCGCCTACGACCCGGAGATCGCGAAGGTCCTCGATCTGGAGCTCAAGCGCCAGAGAAACAACATAGAGCTCATCGCCTCGGAAAACCTCGTCAGCCAGGAGGTCATGGCGACGATGGCGTCCGTGCTCACGAACAAGTACGCCGAGGGCTACCCCGGCAACCGCTTCTACGGCGGCTGCGAGTACGTCGACATGGCGGAGACCATCTGCATCGAGCGCGCCAAGCTCATCTTCGACGCGCACTACGCCAACGTTCAGGCGCACAGCGGCTCGCAGGCCAACTACGCCGTCTACCTCGCCCTCTGCAAGCCCGGCGACACCGTCATGGGCATGGCGCTCGATAACGGCGGCCATCTGACCCACGGCAGCCGCGCCAACTTCTCCGGCAAGAACTACAACATCGTGTCCTACGGCCTCGACCCCGCGACCGGCCTCATAGACTACGACAAGGTGCGCGAGCTGGCTCTCGCCAATCATCCGAAGATGATAATCGCCGGCGCCTCGGCCTATCCGCGCTTTATAGACTACGCCGCCTTCAGCTCCATCGCGCGCGAGGTCGGCGCGTACCTGATGGTCGACATGGCCCACATCGCGGGCCTCGTCGCCGCGGGCGAGCACCCCTCTCCCGTGCCGTACGCCGACGTCGTCACGACGACGACCCACAAGACCATGCGCGGCCCGCGCGGCGGCATCATCCTCACCAACGACGCGACCATCGCCAAGAAGATAAACGCCGCCATATTCCCCGGCGTGCAGGGCGGCCCGCTCATGCACATCATCGCGGCAAAGGCCGTCGCGCTCGGCGAGGTGCTGCGCCCCGACTTCAAGGCCTACCAGCACCAGATCGTCGCCAACGCCGCGACGCTCGCTCAGACGCTGCTCGACGGCGGTCTCGAGCTCGTTTCCGGCGGCACGGACAACCATCTCATGCTCGTCGACCTCAAGAACATGGATATCAGCGGCAAGGAGCTCGAGGTGCGCCTCGACTCCGTCCACATCACCGCCAACAAGAACGCCGTCCCCGCCGATCCGCGCGGCCCGCAGGAGACGAGCGGCCTGCGCCTCGGCTCTCCCGCCGTCACGACGCGCGGCTTCAAGGAGCCCGAGATGCGCGAGGTAGGCGAACTCATTCTCAAGGCGATCCGCGATTATACCGGCAGCCGCGAGGAGATTCTCGAGCGCGTCGCGGCCCTCTGCAAGCGCTTCCCGATCTACGAGCGCCTCAATCCCTCCCCCCGCGACAGCGTCTTCCCCGGCTGATAAACGCTCCTGCCGGAAGGTCACGACGACCTTCCGGCAGTTTTTTGCTTTGCGCTTCAGCGCGATATTCTGTTGAACTTTTGCAAAAAGAGTGGTACAATCCAAAAATGTGAAAAAACGGAAAACTGCGGCCCGCTTCGGACGGCAGAATAATAAAAACGGAGAAAGAAAAATGAAAAAACTCAGAATACTGCTCATACTGCTGCTCGTCGCGGCGTTATGCCTTTCGATAGCGGCGTGCGGGAAAAAGAGCGAGCCTGCGCCCGTCGAGCCGGACTATTCGGATTCCGACTCCGGGAACGACCGCAGCGAGCCCGAGCCCGAACCCGAACCCGACGAGGATCTGCCGGACATCTCCGCCTTCGTCGGCATATGGAAGTATGACTCCTCGCCGTGCTACGTCGTCGTCGACTCCGCGTGCGTATGGCTCTGCGAGGACCTCTACGGCAAGGAGCTCGGCGCCGGCGTCGTCGAGGCTGAAGACGACGGCATCGCCCTCTATCTTGAGGACGGCAGATACGTTTCCACCCTCACGAGGATAGTCGGCGGCCTTACAGACTCCGACGGCGATACGCTGACCAAGGCGACCGAGATGCTCCTGCTGCCGACCCCGAACGATCCGCTGACAGAGACCGCTCATTTCGAATCTGATATATTCGGCGCCGTCACGCTGAGCTATCCGCGTCAGATGAGCGCGCACAAGCATCCAAATATGAATAATTCCATGAGCTTCAACGCGATCATGGAGGACGGTACCGACGATTATTACAGCAATATCACCGTTCATTTTGCTCAGATCTCCGGCTTCGATCCGTATATGACTCAGGGCGCGGCGCTGGCTCAGCCGTATATGAAGACGATGATGGACAAGCTGGCCGAGTCGTATTACGGCGACAAGTTTATCAAGTGCATCGGCAGCGATTTTGAGGACTGCGGGAGCTATTACCGCATGTTCGGATATCTGTGGCTGGACGGCTCGATATTCAATCCCGCCGCGAATCAACCGGTCAGAGGCTGTATGGAGGTGCGCTATTACGGGCCGACCGGGTACGCGCTCGTGGCCATGTCGGTAGCTTTGGAGAGCAGGATCCAGAACTATTTCGAGATAAGCAAAAACATAATGGAGACCTGCAACTATAACAATACCACCTGGACTACCGCGCCGAAGCCCGTCCCCGCGCAGCCCGCGCGCTCCGATTCCGGCGACTACGGCACGCCGTACTACTGGTACGATTCCGACGGCGACGTCTGGTACTGGAACGGATATGAAAACGAGTTCATCGGCTACGGCGACGATTATTACATCGACGACGACGGCAGCTACTACGAGTCCAACGACTGGGGCTGGGATTACGACGACTACGACTATTACGACGATTACGATCCCTGGTCCGATCCCGGCGATTACGGCTGGGACGACTGGTCCGACCCCGGCGATTACTGGGATTGATGCTCCGCGCCGGCTCCGATATAATGCAAAGAGGCGGCCCGCAAAAGCGGGTCGCCTCTTTTTGTGCTGTTAAATAGACCGACTCGGTCGGCTCCCGATCATTCCGGCCTGACGAGCACGTCGCCGAGCTGCATCGCGTAGGCGAGCGCGCGGCCGTAGCTGTTGCCGTTGAGGAGCAGGGGATAGTCGACGGCGTACATGCCGCCGGCGGTGTTGCCTGTCGCGTAGAGCCCGGGGATGACCTTGCAGTCCGGTCCGAGGACCTCCAGATCGGTGGTGATCTGAGCGCCGCCGAAGACGTCCAGCAGCTGCGGGCCCCACTTGAGAGCGTAGTAGGGGGCTTTCTCGATGCTCGTGAGGAGCCTTTCGCGCTTGCCGAAGTCGACGTCGTCGCCGGAGGCCACGATCTCGTTGTAGCGCTTGACGGTCTTCTTGAGATTCTCAGCGGGGACCTCTATCTTCTCCGCGAGCTCCTCGAGAGTGTCCGCCTTGAAGGCGTTGCCCTGCTCGATGTAGCGGTTCATGGAATTGACCATACGCTCGCGGTTGAAGGAGCCGCCGACGGAGCCGAGCGGCATCATGCCCTGGCCGCCGAGCTCGGAATAGCGCTCCTCCATCTCGTCGAGATACTTGCTGTCGAGGATGCTGAAGGCGAAGTCTCCGCCGGGCTGCATGAGAACGCGGATCGATTTCGCCTGCATCCACGTGTCCTCGTTCATGAAGCGGTTGCCGAGGCGGTTGACGTGCAGGAAGAAGCCCTGGAAGCCGCACCCGCCGAGAGCGTGGATCGTCGGCGCCCATTCGGGGTTATCGAGCGCCGCGCCGGCCCAGTAGAGCATCTTCTGCCCGTCGCCGGTGTTGCCGGGGCGCGGGAACTTGGAGGGAGCGCGCAGACCGATGGGGCAGAAAGCCTCCATCATCTCCTCGTCCTCGGAGGGGTCGCCCGTGGCGACGACGACGGCGCGGGAGCCCTCGTAGCGGCGGTACTTGCCGTCCGCGCACTTGGCGATGCAGCCCGTCACGCGGCCCGCGTCGTTCTTCTCAAGGTACAGCGCGGTCGTCCCGCGAAGAAGCGTGCCGCCCTTGTCCAGAAGCTCTGTCTGGAATATCTCGCAGGCAAGAACGCCGCCGCCGAAGGCGGTGTACTTGGTGCATTCCTTCTTCTTGAAGATGTGGTGCGTGCCGGGATACTCGGCGAACATCGGCCCCTGATAAGCCTGATAGACGCTGACGTCAAGATTATCCGCTCCGGCGAGATCGAGCATCCAGTGGAAGCCCTCGGCGCTCCTGTTGATGAAGAGCCACAGGAGGTCCTCCTGCACGCGGCTGCCGCTCATCTTCAGCCAGTCGGCCGCGAGCTTTTTCTTGTCGATGACGATGCCCTGCTCGGCCATGACGCGGCTGTTCACGGCGGCGATCTGGCCCGCGAGAGCCTTCAGCTTCTCGTTCTTGTCCAGACAGACGACCTTAAGCCCCATGTCGACGCAGCGGGCGCCGGCCGCGAGGCCGCTGATGCCGCCGCCGAGGATGAGGACCTCGGTCTTCACGGTCTCGGCGATATCGCTCTCCGGGATCTTCGCGGGGGGAGTTTCCCAGCTGTACCCTTTCTTGGGGGAGAGGTAGGAGTAGAATTTCAGTTCCATATCGGGTGACGTAGCTCCTTTCGTATTTGAAATATGGATCGCATTGACGTATGGTTTTTATATTATAACAATACATCATCATTCCCGATTTGCCAAGTATAATCGCATGGCGTCTTCTCGGCCTGACAAAGAAAAAACGAGAGGTTTTCCTCTCGCTTTTTTCTTGTGAGTGGGGTGAGGCGGTTTATCAGCATCGAATTTCGATCGGCAGGCCGCAAATGACCACCGACAGCATCCCAGCCACATTTAAGGCGGGGATGCGGAATATCAGCGAACTTGCGAGGGCCTGCGATTTAGCTGAACGACGGCGTATAAGTATATCGGGCTATTGGAGGGGTAAAGCGGAGGGCTTGCTCCTACTGCCTTGAAATACTCTTTTACAGTCCCAATAGCTGTTTTTTCTTTGCGTTAAATTCTTCCTGAGTAATTGCACCCATATCAAGAAGTTCTTTGAACTTTTTGAGTTCTTCGGCCGGAGATAATGAAGAAGCTTCAGAAGCGATAGGTATAGGACCGTCATCGGAAAGCTCCGTCAAGTTAGTTGAGTTGCATTTAGGGCAGCGAGAAAAGTCTCTCACCTTATCCGCAGCACGCTCAGCTCTGTTTATAAAAGCGTGAGCGTTGAGGTCAGTGCCCAAAAGAGCGTTCGCAACACTTGCACGGGCGTTGCTCTTTGCTTCCTCGATTAAAGCTTTGTTTGCTCTGACGTCCGCTTCAGAATAACAGAAAATATTCCCGCATACATTGCAGCGCATACGGTGCTCTTTGTTATACTCATCAATTTCCTTTTTGTGCGCCGAATAAAAACTATCAATAAGAAACTTGATAGCAGCGTCACCGTCTTCTTTTTGTTTGAAAGGATACCCCAATGTATAGAACTTGTTGCCTACCCATACCGTTGCAACACCGTTCTTGAATTTTGAAGTTGGCATCCCATCATACTCAACTTTCGTTATCAAAGAGTATGCAACTTTTTCTTCGCCAACAATAACGCAGTCGTCTGTTACAGCCCATTCCTTGAACATGGGTACTTTGAATCTCTTATCCATATCGATTTTCCCCCTATAATATTAAAAATAATAAAAAAGTGGCGCAAACCGAAGTCTGCGCCACGAAACACGCAGAGCTCCGTTTGTTGCCACACAAACTGTTTGCACATTCCAGAGAACGCCAAACCAGAGAATGCGTTTTTGCCGAAAAAACAATCCTCTGGAAGTGCGCACGATTATTCAGTTTGTGTGGCAAACATATCTTACCACGATTATTCGAAAATAACAACAGGATACTTTGCTATGACAGGGAAAGTAAAGCGGAAAAAAGCTGCAGGCCGGCAGCGGATGGACGCCGCGAACGATACGAAGTCCGCGACGACGAAGCGGCGGGATTTGAACCCACGGCATGCCGACTGCGTCCGGCATGCCGGCGGCGGGATGGCCCCACTCGCTCCCGCCCTGCGGGCGGAACCGCTCGGGGATGCCGTCAAGAGGCCGCCGGTTCGACCGACACATCAAATGCAAAAAAGGCAACCCGCATAAGCGGATTGCCTTTTTTGGTCCGAGTGACTGGATTCGAACCAGCGGCCTCTTGAACCCCATTCAAGCGCGATACCAAACTTCGCCACACCCGGATATTCAACTGCAAG
>JAFZAM010000069.1 GCA_017557265.1 Oscillospiraceae bacterium
CGTCGGGCCGAAGGTGTACACGTCGCCGAAGGCGAGCGCGTAGCTCTCGGCGCTGAGCTGGCCGGAGACGGTAAGATACGAGGATTTGCCGAAGAAGTCCTGCGCGTAGTCGACGGCGCCGTCCTCGGTCCTCGGGGGATCCTCGAGATCGAGCGTCGTGACGCGGAACATCTCGCCCGCGCCCTCGCAGTCGCTGGCCGTTATGAGCGGCGTATGGACGTAGACGAAGCCCCTGTCCTGGAAGAAGCAGTGAATGGCGTGCGCGGCGACGCTGCGGACGCGGAACACAGCCGAGAAGAGGTTCGTCCTCGGTCTCAGGTGCGCTATCGTCCTGAGGTACTCGACGCTGTGACGCTTTTTCTGTAGGGGATACGCGGGGTCGGACAGGCCCTCGACCGCTATATCGGACGCGCGCAGCTCGAAGGGCTGCTTGGCCTCCGGGGTCAGGACCAGCTCGCCGGAAACGACGAAGGCCGTACCGACGTTCTGACGGGCGATATCCTTGTAATTATTCAGCTTTCCGTCCTCAAATACGATCTGAAGGCTTTTAAAGCAGCTTCCGTCATTGAGCTCGATAAAGCCGAAGTTTTTCATGTCGCGAATGGTGCGCGCCCAGCCGCAGACCGTGATCTGCTTTCCGGCAAAGCTCTCCGCGTCGCGGAAGATATCGCGGATATTGGTTCTTTTCATCGCTACAGCTCCTTTCATCGTTATTTCGCGATAAATAAAAATCGTGTGTCAGTATAACACAATACTCGCGCCGTGGCAAGAATAAAAAGCGCGGTGCGGAATTTCTCCGCACCGCGGCATGTTCCGGCGCTTATTCCTCCGCGGAGGGTTCCTCCTCGGGCTCCGCCTCGGGGACTTCGATAACGGGCTCGGCTTCTTCCTTTTCACCCTTGAGCGCGGCCTTGCACTGCTCTATCTCGTCCCTGCACTGGGCTATGACGGCGAGCGAGGAGGCTATCCTTCTGCACTCGTCGGCCAGGGTCTCGTCGGGCGCGTCCTTGAACGTCTTGTAATAGAGCTTGCCGAGGTCGGAATAAGCCTTGCGGAGGGCGTCCTTTTCGGAGATGACGTCCGCGTTGAGCTTGGAGATGCGCGCGACGAGCTTGGTCTTCTCCGCGGCGGTCTTCGCGAGCTCGATGGACTTGGCGGCGATATGCTCCGCCGTCTCTCCGGTCCTCTGTCTTATCTCGTCAAAATTGGCCATGATCATGTCCTCCCGTCACATTCTATTCTTTATCGTTGCCGCCGCTCTCATCCTCATCTTCCGGAGGATCGTCTATAAACGGCGAAAACGCGCTGTCCTCGTCCTTGTGCGAAAGCATGCGGAAAGCGTCGGAGAGCTCCTCGTCGAACTCGTCGTCGGTGACGGAGAGCTCCGCGGCAGGCTCGGGTTCCTTGACCTTGTCTCTGTTGACCCACATCTCCTCGGGCTCATGGTGCTTGGAGACCTGATTGTAGATAAGTAGTATCCCGCCGACTATTATGCAAAGCAGAGCGATTATCTGCGATACGCGCAGGTTCGTCCCGGGAATGTAAAGACTGTCGGAGCGGAGCCCCTCTATCCATACGCGGCCGAGACCGTACCAGACCAGATACATGAGGAATATCTGCCCGTCGTATTTTCTCTTTTTTGAGTAAAAATGGAGCAGGATAAAGCCGATAATGTTCCAGAGGCTCTCATAGAGGAAGCAGGGATGATAGTAATACGTCCCCGCTTCGGTGACGAGGCCCATCCTCCAGGGAAGGCTCGCCGCCGCGCCGGTCAGCCTCTCGCTCATGGCCTCGCGGTTGGTGAAGTTGCCCCATCTGCCGACGGCCTGCCCGATAAGGAGCCCGAGGCTCACTATATCGAGCACAGGCGTCTTTTTGACCTTCTTTACCTTGGAGTATATCAGAATGCCTATGACGCAGCCTATGACGCCGCCGTAAATGGCAAGGCCGCCGTTCCATATCTGGAAAACGCTCCAGAAGTTGTCCTTATAGCTGTCCCACTCGAATATGACGTAATACGCCCTCGCGCAGACGACTGCAGGGATGACGCCGCAGAGCAGCAGGTCGATGATGCCGTCCTCCGTGAGACCGAACTGCGGAGCCCTCTTCATCGCGTAGATGACGGCGAGAAGGAAGCCTATCGCTATGATGACGCCGTACCAGTGGACCTTCCAGCCGAATACCGTGAAGTAGGACGGAAAGTCGAGACGGAATGCGTCTCCGAAAAGCGGAAACGTTATGATGGGATCGCTCATGCGTTCACCTTCTTTACAGGTTCGATGACGGAAACGGTCATCTTTTCGGGAATGACGTTTTCTTTCAAAAATCCGAGCACGTCGGAAACGGCGAAGGAATTGATGACGTCGAGCTCGGACATGGCCTCGTAGCCGTAGAAATAGCCGTTGACCATGAGCATGCAGCACGATTCGGGCGAATTGAGCATGCGCAGCGTCCCGCCGATTGCGGACTTTTTGAGTCCGTCGAAATACTCCGCGTCGCCGCCGGTCGAGGCGAGCGCCCGAGCCTCTTTGACGAGTTCGGCCGCGACGTCGCCGCCGTTGTCGCCCTCGGCGCTGATATAGGCAAAGAGCGCGCCGGCCTCCTCTTCGACTCCGAAGCCGAAGCTGTCGTTTATGACGCCCTGCTCGTAGAGGCGGATATAGAGCGGAGAGGAAGGTCCCGCGAGGTAGTCCATGGCTAGCTCGGCGAGAAGATTCTGCCGGAAAAGCGCCTCGCCGCCCGCGGGATCGGGATCGAGCTTTATGCCTATCATGTAGTTCGGGATGGAGACGTCCATCTCGCGGACCGTCTTGCTCTCGGAGACGAACGGGCCCTCGCTGAAGCCCGTATCGCGCACGGGAACGTCTCCGGCCTCGGCCGTCACGACCTCGCGCGCGGCCGCTATCACAGCCTCCGGGTCGACGCGGCCCGCGACGGCGAGAACCATGTTCGAGGGATTGTAGAAGACCTTGTGGCAGTCGTAGAGCGTCTGCGGGGTTATCTTTGCGATGGACTCGACAGTACCCGGCACGGATATGCGCACGGGGTGCTCGGCGTACATGGCCTTGAGCAGGTTTTCATATACGACGTGGGACGGGCTGTCCTCGCACATGCGTATCTCCTGTCCTATTATCCCCTGCTCCTTGGCGACGCTCGCGTCCGTGAAATACGGCGTAGTGACGTAGCTCAGCAGGACGCGGAGCGACTGCTCCAAATTATCCGTGCATGAGAAGATATAGCACGTGCTGTCCGGTCCGGTGAAAGCGTTGGGCGAAGCGCCGAGCGCGGATAGCGCGGTCATTGCGTCGCTGCCGTCGGGCATGTCGAACATCTTGTGCTCGAGAAAATGGGCGATACCCTCGGGAGTCTCGACGAACTCGTCTCCGAGCTTGAAGCGGCAGTCGGAGCCGCCGTATCTCGTCGCGAACGCGGCGAAGGTCTTGACGTAGTCCTGCTTCGGCATGACGAATACCGCCAGGCCGTTATCGAGGACCTCGGAATATATCTTTTCGCCGAGCTCGGGATATTCTTTGCAGGTCATTCCGCGACCTCCTTTTCCTCACCGCGCAGGAAGTACACGCAGTCGAGCCTGACGCTCTTCGCGACCCTGACGACGTCCTCGCGGGTTATCTCGCCGATGAGCAGCGCGTATTCCGACGGAGAGTAGGTCAGCCCGTCGATGGAATGTGCGAGGTAATAGGCGTCGAGCGAGGATACGGAATCCTCCATGGCGCGCACGGAGTTTACAAGACTGCTGATCGCGGAGGAGAGCTCGCCTTCGGATATGTCGCCCTCGGCGCAGGCTCTGAGCTGCGCGAGTATCTCGTCGCGCGCGGTCTCGTATTTATCGAACTCGACTCCGCTTATGACGAACATGACGCCCTTGAAGCGGTCGGTCACGGAACTCGCATAATAGCAAAGCGACATGCGCTCGCGCACATTCATGAAGAGCTTCGACGTCACTCCGCCGCCGAAAACGGCGTTGAAAACCGCTATTGAAGCGTAGTCCGGGGAGTACATCACCTCGCCGAGGCGAAACCCCATCGTGAGTTTGCCCTGCGTGACGTCCATGGTCTCGGTCACGAACCTCGGCTCGCCGCATTCGACTCTTATCTCAGTCCCGGCGGAGAGGTCTATCTCGCCTCTCGGCAGCGTGCTGAAGGCGTTCAGGACGGCCTCGGTGATCCGCTCGAGGTCGGCGCCGCCGCAATAGAATATCTTTATCGGAGCCGTCGCGAGGATGGCCTTATAGTGCTTCGTCAGCGCTATCTGCGCTATCCTTTCGGCTGATTTGAGCGAGCCGTTTCTGTCCGTCCCGTACGCTTCGCCGGAGAACATTATCTCCTTAAGGCGCATGAACGAATAGGTCCGCTTGTCGCTCATCTCGGAGCGTATGGCGTCGCAGAGGTTGTCCCGCTCGGAGCGCACGTAATCGGCCTTCAGGAGACCGCCGCGCGTCGCGGGATCGAGAAGCAGCTCAGCCGTCAGGGAAACGACTTTTTCAAGAATGCTCTCTTCGCCGGGCAGATATCTGTCGTCGGCGAAGTTCGAGGAAAAGCCGACGCACTGTATCTCGCCTATCGTGCGCACGACGGGGTCTATCGTCGCCCCGTAGAGGCGGTCGAGCTCGTCGGAGATGCTTTTGAGGTCCGGCAGTCTCTTGCAGCCGCGGCGCAGGACGTGCATGATGAGCGCGTTTTTCGCCGCGCTCGACTTGTCCAGCTGAAGCAGCAGATTGACGCTCAGGTGCCCGGTCTTGAACTTATCCGTATGCACGTAGATAAGCTCGACGCCGGGCATTATCGAATTGATGACCGCCTTTTCCAAGTTTCTCACTCCCTGACGAGGTGCTTTAATCCAAATAATTATACCATCTGGGGTATGCTATGGCAAGTGCGGGAAGCTTTTTTCATCGTTGCCTTGGCGTTTAGCTTCGAGCGCGGGCAGAAGGTATTCCCTGACCGCAGTCCTGAACCAGCCCGCGGAGCCCGTATACCAGCTCCAGCCGCCGCGTCCGTAATGCTGCGGGTTTGAGTAGACGTCGCCCGCGAGGACGTAGGGCTCGAGCTTGTAGCTGAGATCGTCCGCCGGAGGCAGGAGCGAGAGCAATATACTCGTTCCCTCGTCAACGCGGCCGAGTTTAAACAGCGCCATAGCGAGCCATATCGCCGCGTGCGTGTATCTGCCGCCGTTTTCGCGCACGCCGGGCAGGTACGACCTGATATATCCGGGGTCGGCAAGACCGTCGAACGGAGGGTCGAAGAGCTTGACGACGCCGTCCGCGCCGCAAAGTTCCCGGACTGTAGTATCGAGCGCTGTCTCGCATTTATCTCGGCTTCCGAAGCCGGAGAGGACGGCCCAACTCTGAGGGAGAGAGTCTATGCGGCACTCTTCGGAAAAGCTTGAGCCGAGCGGCGTCCCGCCGTCATACGTTCCGCGCAGATACCGGTCGACCTCGAACGCCGAGTCGGCGGCTTCTCCCCATTTTACGGAAAGAGCGCAGAGTTCATCCGCTTCGACGGAACGGCCGAGCTTTTGCGCCGCGTCTCCGAGCTCACGCGCGACGTAAGCCGCGAAGAACGTCAGCCACACGCTCTCCCCTTTTCCTCCCGCTCCGACGCGGTCCATGCCGTCGTTCCAGTCGCCGCTGCCGATCTTGAGGAGTCCTCTGCCGCCGCGGCCGCGCTTTTCAACGAGCCTGACGGCGCGCATGCAGTGTTCAAACAGCGATGATTTGTTCTCCGCAGTTACGGCAGGCTCGTATCTGTCCGTCTCGAAGCTTGAAAGCGGCTCGCCTGCCAGCCATGCGCAGAGCACGTCGAATATAGAGAAGTCGCCCGTCGCTCCGGCATAGCGGCACGCGGCCCAAGGAAGCCACAGAAGGTCGTCGGAGCATCTCGTTCTGACGCCCTTGTCCCGCTCGCCGCGCAGCCCGCGGTGCCACCAGTGCATGACGTCTCCGGCCTCGTACTGATGCTCCGCGGCTTCGATGATCTGACGTCGGGCGAGGTCCGGGAAAAAGTCTGCGATGGAGACGACGTCCTGAAGCTGATCGCGAAAGCCAATTGCACCGCCGGTTTGATAGAGCGAGGCGCGACCCATTATCCTGCACGCGAGGATCTGATACAGATTCCAGCCGTTCATATACTCGTCAAGCTCGGGAAAAGGGGTCGTATATCTCTCGCGTGCGCAGAGATTTTTCCAATATACTATCGTCTCTTCGATCGCTCGCGCCGGGTCGACGGATGCAGCGCCGAGAGACAGACAGAGAAAGGTTTTTTCTCCGGGTATGAGCTCGACCGTGCCGTTCGTAAGAACGGAAATATCCTCC
>JAFZAM010000070.1 GCA_017557265.1 Oscillospiraceae bacterium
AGCCGCGCGCGCGACTCGCCCTCGACGAGGGCGCGGACGCCGCCCGTCGGCGTGCGCAGGACCTGGCGCACGGAGCATATCGTCCCGATGACGTAGAGGTCCTCGAGCTCGGGGCGCTCCGTCTCGGGCTCGCGCTGGGCGAGCAGGAAGACGCGCCTCCCGCTCGTCATCGCGGCCTCCATGGCGGCGACCGAGATGGGACGCTCGATGTCGAAATTGAGCAGCATCCCCGGGAAGGCCGAGACTCCCCTCATGGGGATCATCGGCATGGTTTCGTTTTTAACTGTTTCTACGTTCATATCCATAGCTCAATAAAAAACGCGCGGCCTCCGACCCGGATGAGTCCGGGCCGGGGCCGCAATGGTCTTTCTTATTCTCCGGCGGCTTCCGGTATGGTCTTTCTGATAACCTGCGGTGCGGCCCCGTCGTTGACGCAGTCCACGTCGACTATGACGCGCTCGATGCCGCCGTCGGACGGAACGGCGTACATGACGTCCGTCATTATCTTTTCGGTGATGCTGCGAAGCCCGCGCGCGCCTATCTCCATCTCGATGGCCTTGTCGGCTATCGCGGCGAGCGCGTCGTCCGTGAATTCGAGCTCGACGCCGTCGTAGGCGAGCAGGGTCTTGTACTGCTTCGTGATGGCGTTCTTGGGCTCGGTCATGACGCGGATGAGATCCTCGCGGGTGAGGTTCCTCAGCGGCGTGATGACCGGGATGCGCCCGCAGAGCTCGGGGATGATGCCGAATTTCATGAGATCGTGCGACTGGATGTGAGTCAGGATCTCTCCGACGTCCTTTTCCTCCTTGCGCTTGATCTCCGCACCGAAGCCGATGGTCTTCCTGTTCATTCTCTCCTCGATGAGCTTTTCTATTCCGGCAAATGCTCCGCCGCAAATGAAAAGAATGTTCGTCGTGTCGACCTGAATGAACTCCTGATGCGGATGCTTGCGCCCGCCCTGCGGCGGCACGTTCGCGACCGTACCCTCGAGTATCTTCAGCAGAGCCTGCTGAACGCCCTCGCCGGAGACGTCGCGGGTGATGGAGGTGTTTTCGCTCTTGCGCGCTATCTTATCGAGCTCGTCGATATAGATTATGCCGCGCTGGGCGAGCTCCACGTCGAAATCGGCGGCCTGAAGCAGACGGACGAGGATGTTCTCGACGTCGTCGCCGACGTAGCCCGCCTCGGTCAGCGTGGTCGCGTCCGCGATGGCGAACGGGACCTGGAGTATCTTCGCGAGGGTCTGCGCGAAGAGCGTCTTGCCGCAGCCGGTCGGCCCGATGAGCAGGATATTGCTCTTCTGGAGCTCGACGTCGTTCTCCTTGGCGTGGACGATGCGCTTATAGTGGTTGTAGACGGCGACGGAGAGCGCGATCTTGGCCTGCTCCTGACCGATGATGTAATCGTCGAGGAACTCCTTGATCTCCTTCGGCTTCGGAAGGTCGTTGGCCTCGCTCTTCTCGCGCAGGACGTCCGGCTTTGCCGAGGGGACGGCGAGGTCGTCGTCGAGCACGTCGAGACAGAGCCTGACGCATTCGTTGCAGATAAAAGCGTTCCGGCCGGCTATAAGGCGCTTTACTTCCTTCCCGGTCTTCCCGCAGAAGGAGCAGCGCACCGTGGTGGACTCGTCGTAAGGCATAAGTTACCTCTTGTAGATGACCTTGTCGATCAGGCCGTATTCGACGGCCTCCTCGGGCGTGAGGAAGTGATCGCGCTCGGTGTCGGCCTCGATGACCTCGACGGGCTTGCCGGTGTTGGCGGCGAGTATCTCGTTGAGGTGCTTCTTCATCTTGAGGATGCGCTCGGCCTGGATCTGGATGTCCGTCGCCTGCCCCTGGCTGCCGCCGGAGGGCTGGTGGATCATGATCTCGGCGTTCGGAAGCGCGATGCGCTTGCCCTTGGCTCCGGAGGAGAGCAGGAACGCGCCCATGGAGGCGGCCATGCCGATGCATATCGTCGAGACGTCGGCCTTGATGTACTGCATCGTGTCGTAGATGGCCATGCCGGCGGTTATGCTGCCGCCGGGGCTGTTGATGTAAAACTGGATGTCCTTGTCGGGATCCTGGGCCTCAAGGTAGAGCAGCTGCGCCACCACGAGGCTCGCGGTCACGTCGTTTACCTCTTCCGAGAGGAAAATGATGCGGTCGTTTAGCAGACGGGAGAAAATGTCATAGGATCTCTCTCCCCTGCTGGTCTGTTCCACTACATAAGGAATAAGGCTCATATCGATCCTCCCTTGCCGTACCGCCCCGTCCGTCGGGGCGTCCTTTACTCGGCCTTGTCCTCGGCCTTCTCTTCGGTCTTCTCCTCGGCCTTCTCCTCGGGCTTTTCCTCGGGCTCGGGGAGCGCGACGGAGTTGTCCACGAGGAAGTTGGCGGCCTTCATGACGCGCAGGCTGGACTCGAAGAGGTCCACGTCGAAGAACGTCTTGACGGAGTCGAGCTCGACGCCGTACTGCTTGGCGAGCTTCTCGTACTCGGCGTCCTTGTCCTCCTCGGCGACCTGAATGTCCTCAAGGTCGGCGATCTTGGTCAGGACGAGCTCCTCGCGCAGCTGCTTCTCGGCGGTCTTGCGCATGTTGGCGACGAACTCCTCGCGCGGGATGTTGAACATCTTGATATACATATCGAGGCCGATGCCCTGCTGCTGGAGCCTCTGGGCGAATTGCTCGATCTGCTCCTGGGTGCGCTCGTCGATGTAGGCCTCGGGTATCTCGCCCTCCATCTCGGCGGTTATCTGCTCGAGTATCTTGTCGAGGAACTCGTCGCGCGAGCTGTTCTCGGCGTTCTCCTCGAGGGTCTTGCGGATGTTCGCCTTGTACTCCTCGAGGGTGTCGAACTCGGAGACGTCCTTTGCGAACTCGTCGTCGAGCTCGGGCAGGATCTTCTCCTTGACCTCGTGCACGTGGACCTTGAAGACGGCGGGCTTGCCCGCGAGCTCCTTGGCGTGGTACTCCTCGGGGAAGGTCACGTTGACCTCGATATCGCTGCCGGCCTTGGCGCCGATGCACTGCACCTCGAAGCCGGGGATGAAGCTGTTGGAGCCTATCTCAAGGCTGTGGTTTTCGTCCTTGCCGCCCTCGAAGGGGACTCCGTCCACGAAGCCCTCGTAGTCGATGACGACGGTGTCGCCGTACTTGGCCTCGTTCTCGGTCGTGACGAGGCTGGCGTTGCGCTGGCGCAGACGCTCGATCTCGGCGTCTATCTGGTAATCCTCGACCTTGGCGCCCTTGCGGACGGCCTCGAGGCCCTTATACTTCTTGAGCGTGATCTCGGGATAGAGCACGCAGTCGATGACGAGGGTCAGGCTGTTGTCCTCGCCGACGTCGGCGGCCTCCAGCGACGGGGAGGCGACGACCTTGAGCTCCTTCTCCTTGACGGCCTGAGCGTAGGCCTGCGGAGCGATCTCGTTTATCGCGTCCTCATGGAATACGGACTTGCCGTACATACCCTCGATGATCTTCCTCGGGGCCTTGCCCTTGCGGAAGCCGGGGACCATGATGGAACCGCGGTTCTTCTTGTAAACGGAGTTGACGGCCTCGTCGAACTCCTCGGGGCTGACGACTACCGTAACTGCGGCTATGCTTTTTTCTCTCTTTTCGACGTTGGTGACTTCCATTGTTGACGGACATCCTCTCTATGTTTCTGGACTTGCGATACTGCTAATAAAAGATAATAACAGATTTTGCTTGAAAATTCAATCGTTTTTTGTCTTCCCGGGTCAGAGCACGCGGACGGGTCTGAAATCGACGTAGTCGGCGGAGACGAGGCGGTAATCCACGCCGCCGCGCAGGCCCTCGAAGGCGAATTTGTGCCCTATGCCGTGGATATGGCCGTAGAAACAGCGGCGCACGCCGTAGGCGGCGAGCATGTCGAGCATCTCACGGCATATATAATCCCGGAATATCGGCGGATAATGCAGAAAGCAGAGCTTTTCCGCGTCGCCGGCGGCCTTGAGCGACGTCTCCAGACGGCCTATCTCGCGGTCCATGATCTTCTTGTCGTGCGCCGCGCCCGTCTCCTCCTCGTAAAACCAGCCGCGCGTCCCGCAAATAGCGGTCTTCTCGTCGTACATGACGCAGTTGTTGTTGAGGATCTCGATGCCCTCGAGGCCGTTTTCCGCGAAGAAGCGCTCCGCCTTGGCGCGGGTCGTCCACCAGTAGTCGTGGTTGCCCTTGAGGACGATCTTCCTGCCGGGAAGCGACGCGATGAACCTGAAATCGTCGAGGCAGTCGACGATGGACATGCCCCAGCTGAGGTCGCCGCAAAGGACGCACACGTCGTCCTCCGTCAGCGCGGAAAAGCCCTCGCGGAGCTTTTCGACGTGGTTTTCCCAGCGCGCGCCGAAGACGTCCATGGGCTTGTCCGAGGTCATGGACAGATGCAGGTCTCCTATCGCGTAAAGCGCCACGAGCTTACCTCCCGAATTTCAGCACCACGCCCGGCATCTCCTCCTTGGAGGCGAAGCCGGTATGGACGGGCTTTTTGCCCCTGAGAGCCGCGAGCGGAGCGGGCGGGGTCGTCCCGGTGAGCTCCGCGAGCTCGAATATGGCGTCGGTCCCCCCGCACTTCGGCGCGGCGCCGAGGCCCTCCATGACGGCGGCGCAGAACTTATAGGGGCTGGCCGTCGAGACGATGACGGCTGGTCTGTCCGAGCCGGTCTTTTTCCTGTATTCCCCGAGGACGTGCCACGCCACGGCGGTGTGCGTGTCGATGAGGACGCCGAATTTCCTCCACGCCTCGCCGACGGCGGTCTTCGTCTCCTCCTCGGTGCAGCAGCCGGCCGCGAACTCTTTTTCGAGCCGCGTCTTGAGCTCCGCGGGCAGGGTGTATATCCCCTCGCCGCCGAGCTCGCCCATGAGGGAGCGCACGAGCGCGTCGTCCTTGCCGGACTCCTCGAAGAGCAGCCTCTCGAGGTTGCTGGAGATGAGTATGTCCATAGACGGGGAGACGGTCGTCATGAGCTTGCGGCGCCTGTCGTAGACGCCGGTCTCGAAGAGGTCCGTCAGCACTCTGTTGGAGTTCGAGGCGCAGACGAGCTTCCCGACGGGGACGCCCATTTTCATGGCGTACCAGCCGGCGAGTATATCGCCGAAGTTGCCGGTCGGGACGCAGAAATCGAGCTTCTCGCCCGCCTTTATCTCGCCCGCCGCGACCATGTCGCAGTAGGCGGAGACGTAATAGGCTATCTGCGGCAGCAGGCGGCCCCAGTTTATGGAGTTTGCCGAGGAGAGGAACGTCCCGCTCTTTGCGAGCTCGGCGCGTATCCCCTCGTCGGAGAATATCGCCTTGACGCCGTTTTGCGCGTCGTCGAAGTTGCCGAGGACGCCGCACACGCCGACGTTGCCGCCCTCCTGCGAGGTCATCTGCAGCTTCTGCACGTCGGAGACGCCGTCGCGCGGATAGAAGACGAGGATGCTCGTCCCCTCGACGTCTCGGAAGCCCTCGAGCGCGGCCTTGCCGGTGTCGCCGGAGGTCGCGACGAGGATCATGACTCGGCGCGTGTCGCCGTTTTTGCGCATCGACGCCGTCAGCAGGCGCGGCAGCATCTGCAGCGCCATGTCCTTGAAGGCGCAGGTCGGCCCGTGCCAGAGCTCGAGCATGCCCGTCCCCGGAGCGACGACGCGCGTCGGGGCGACGGCGGGGACGTCGAAGGAGGCGTACGCCGCCTTCGCCATGGCGAGGAGCTCGTCCTCGGAAAACTCGTCGAGATATTTCTTCATGATAAACGCCGCGCGCTCGGGATAGCTCATCGCGCTCATGCGCGCGACGAAATCGGGCTCGAGCGCGGGGATGGACTCGGGCAGATAGAGCCCTCCGTCCTCCGCGAGACCGCGCGTTATGGCCTCGGAGGCCGAAACGAATGCCTTGGCGTTCCTCGTGCTTACGTACCGCATACCTGCTTCACCACTCTCATCAGATTGTTGTAGAAAATGTCCCGCGCCGTGCTCTCGGGGCAGCCGCGGGCGACGAGCGCGTCGAATATCTTGCCGACGTTCTGTATCCCGGCGATGCCGGCCGGGAGCGTGTCGCACCCGTCGAGATCGCCGCCGATAGCTATGTTCTTTTCCCCACCGAGCTCCAAAAAGTGCTCGATATGGCGGACCGCATCCTCCACCGTCGCCGTTTTTCCCGGCTCGACGAGAAACGCGGAATAGAGATTTATGCCCGCCACGCCGCCCTTTTCGACGATGGCGCGGAACATCTCGTCCGTCAGATTGCGCGTGTGGGCGCAGAGCGCGCGCGAGTTGCTGTGGGAGGCTATGAACGGCCTCTCGCAGGTCTCCGCGACGTCCCAGAAGCCGGGGTCGGAGAGGTGCGAGACGTCGACTATCATGCCGAGCTCGTTCATCTTCCGCACGAGGGTCTTCCCCTCGGCTGAGAGCCCGCGCTCCGGCTCGTTGACGTTCGTCCCGGATATGACGGTCGGCGTGTTCCACGTCAGGCAGATTGCCGAGACGCCCTTTTCCTTCAGCTCCGGCAGCCGGTCAATATCGCAGCCGAAGACGTGCGCGCCCTCGACGGATATAAACGCCGCCGCGGCTCCGGCCTCGGCCGCCCTTTCCA
>JAFZAM010000071.1 GCA_017557265.1 Oscillospiraceae bacterium
CAGGGAGGAGTTCGCGGCGTTTACTATGGCGTCGCACTCTATCTTCGTTATATCGCGGCGGTATACTATTTCAAGCGGCATCTGCGCGCCTCCCTTATCTTTCTGATCCCATTATATCGCATCGCGCGCCGGGATTCAACCGGCGGGAGGGCCTCAGTTCCTGCCCCGGCGCTTTACGTCGGCCTCGATGTCCGCCTTCCAGGAGGAGTCGATCTCTCTGCAGGCGCGGAAGCCGAGCACGGCCTTCGAGACGCTCTTATAGTTGACCGCAGTGCCCGCGGAGTCGGAGCAGAACGTCACCGCGCGGTCTCTGCCTATGCCTATGCTCGAGGCCGTGGTTATCGCGTCCATATTCGCCCCGAGAAAGAGGAATTCCCAGCCGTATTCGCTCTTTTTCTCCTCGATCATGCGCTTTATCCTGCCCGCCGTGTACTTTCGGGAAGCGTTTTCGAGCCCGTCCGTCGTGATGACGAAGAGCGTCTTTCCGGGCACGTCCTCGGGCCTCGCGTATTTGTGGATGCTCGATATGTGCTCGACGGTGCGGCCTATCGCGTCGAGAAGGGCGGTGCAGCCGCCGACCCGGTAGTCGTCCTCGGTCATATCGGGGACCTTGCCGAGCGGGAGACGGTCGTGCAGTATCTCGTAGTTCGTGTCGAAAAGCACCGTCGTAACGAGGACGGCGCCGTCCTTTTTCTTCTGCTCGTCGAGCATGGAGTTGAAGCCGCCCGTCGTGTCCTTCTCCAGCCCGTGCATCGAGCCGCTCCTGTCGAGGATGAATACGAGCTCCGTCGTCGAAGCGTCCGCCTTTTCGGGCACTTTAACTCCTCCGCATGTCTTAAGTTCATTTTTCATTGTATTTACCTCCGTTTGATTTATTTCGACTTCTTTATACGCCTTTCGCCGCGCTTCGTGGTCGCCTGCGAAGCGACAAATCAAATCGAAGGAAAAAACTTTATAAGCCCTATTGCAAAATATGGAAGTAAATGGTAATATTGACTCAAATAAAGAAAAAGAAGAAAATCCGGGAAAAGATATTGCCTATGTCCGTCGGCGGTTGTAAAATAATAAAAGCGGCTGACGAGACAGAAACAGCGCCGCGTTGGGTAACTGAATATTCTTTTATTTTTCGGAGGAACCCTTACATGCAGGAAAGAATTTCCATCATCATCGCCGACGCAGGGGACGATTTCAGGCAGGTCGTCACGGACAGGATCAGCCGCGAAGAGGGGATAGAGCTTCTGGGCGTCGCTTCCGACGGAGTCGAGGCCCTCGCTCTCGTCGAGGAGAACGCGCCCGACGTTCTCATAACGGACCTCGTGCTGCCCAAGAAGGACGGGCTCTCGCTCATCAAGAGCGTGCGCGAGCTCGAGAAGGCGCCGGTCGTCATCGTCGTATCGTCCTTCGCAAACGACGCGGCCGTCGCGGAGGCCGCCGCTCTCGGGACTTATTTCTTCATCCCGAAGCCGTGCGACGTCGCGGATCTCTTCGAGAAGGTCCGCATGATAGGCACGAGGGACGAGCGCCTCGGCGCGGGTCTGCTCGCCGCTCCGAAGAAGCAGAGCCTCGAGAACATGGTGACCGAGATAATCCACGAGATAGGCGTCCCGGCGCACATAAAGGGCTATCAGTATCTGCGCGAGTCCATCATCAGGACCGTCAAGGACATGAGCCTCATGAACGCCGTCACGAAGGCTCTCTATCCGATGGTCGCCAAGAAGTATTCCACGACTCCGAGCCGCGTCGAGCGAGCCATACGCCACGCCATCGAGGTCGCGTGGGACCGCGGCGACATCGAGGTCCTTCAGCGGTACTTCGGCTATACCGTCTCCAACTCCAAGGGCAAGCCGACCAACAGCGAGTTCATCGCCCTCATATCCGACAAGCTCAGCCTCAGCCTGAACGAGAACAAATAAGAAAGCATATTTAAACCGCGTCCGGCATTCGTCCGG
Organism: Oscillospiraceae bacterium; assembly: GCA_017557265.1. Classification (GTDB taxonomy): domain Bacteria; phylum Bacillota; class Clostridia; order Oscillospirales; family Oscillospiraceae; genus RGIG7949. The sequence goes on from JAFZAM010000071.1 coordinate 1,950, forward strand.
ACGCGGTTTTTTTTTGGAGCAGGGTACGGGAATCGAACCCGCCTCCTCGGCTTGGGAAGCCGATGTACTACCGATGTACTAACCCTGCGAGGCTATTGCATATTAACACATCGGAAGAGTATTTGCAACAGTGTTTTTCAGTCGATATCCGGGACGACCTCGCTCGGGTCGAGCTTGCCGTAGAGCATTTCGGGGTTGCGCATGAGATATTTCATATACCTGAACGCGACGGAGAAGTTAAAGCCGTCGCAGATGCGCTCGTCGGTCGTGACCGTATAGTCGAGATAACGCTTTTCCGTGACCGTCCCATCGCGGCCGAGCTCGCGCTCGGTCCTTTTTGCGCCTATAGCGAGAAAAAGCGGAACGTTGCCGAAGGAATAAATGTGATGGAAGACCGGGGGAATGCCGAGAGAGCCGAGATCCGTGACGACTATGCTCCCGTGGAAGGGACTTACGTCAAGGAGCGCCTCCGGGAGCAGATCGTGGTAATCCATCCAGTTGAAGAGCCTGACCGCCAGCCGCAGAATAAAGCGCGGGAACTTAGCGAATATCTCGGCGGCTCTGTCCGTCCCGTCGGTGACCTCGCCGCCTTTGTTGGCGGCGACGATCTCCTCGATCTTGTCGTATATCTCCATGACTCCGTCCGTCGGGTCGAACTTGACCTTTATGGCCGTCTCGCCGCCTTCGATGCTCATCTTCTTCTTTATGGTCATCACGACTTCGATGCGGTTGCGCGCATATATTCGCTGGCCGGCGATGAACCTGTTGAGAGCGGGATATTTGGCTATCGTTCTGACGTAGCAGGCGAGAAAGAGATGGAGCATGCCCACGCCCTTGACTCCGTCTGCGCGTAGCTTGCGCAGGAACGCCTCCGCGGCCGATATCTCGACCTTGTCCGAGAAGAAATTCAGAGCGTCGTCTCTGTCTTTCATTATATAAGGCGTAAAGGCGCAGTAGGGGTCTATCGTGCGCAGCCAGTGGCCGTGCTTTCTGTCTCCGCGCCTCTTTTTTATCTTATCCGACATGACGGGACCTCCGGGTTTCGTTTTGTTAAGTATAGTATTATCCGGGCGATTTATCAACAATTTTCTGCTACGCAAATCTTTCTCATAATCCCGTGTAAAAGCCAATACAATGAAGCATGGACAAACTCAACGATAAATACGACGAGGCCGCAAAGGTACTGCCTGAAGAGATACGCGCGCACGCGCTTTTTCTTCCCGACGGCGATAAATCTGCGGCCGAGGAATTCCGCCTTAGGTGCGGAAGACCTCCGACCGCACTGATACGCGGCGTCGAGAAGCCTTTATGCGATATCCGCGTGACGCAGTCGATGCTCGAAAGCGTCGTCTCGGCCGCTTCGTCGGCCTCGCGCCACAGCGTCGCCGAATGCCTGAAAAAAGGCTTCGTGACCGCGCCGGGAGGGCACAGGATAGGTCTCTGCGGGACCGCGGTCGTGCGGGACGGGAGAATTGAATCCATAAGGAACGTCTCGTCCGTGTGCGTGCGCATAGCGCGGCAGATCATCGGCGTATCAAACGGGTTAATTGAAAGACTTTCCGATAATGCCGGCAGACCGCTCGGAACGCTGATAATATCCCCGCCGGGAGACGGCAAAACGACGCTCCTGCGCGACCTCGTTCGGGCGTTTTCAACGCGAGGAGTTCGGACCGCCGTTATAGACGAGCGGGGCGAGATAGCGGCGTTGAGCCGCGGCGAGCCGCAGTTCGACGTCGGCCCGTATACGGATGTCCTGGAGCTCGCCCCGCGCGCGGAAGCGGTCGCGTGCGTTCTTCGTTCCATGGCGCCGAGGCTAATCGCGCTCGACGAGATATGCACGGAGACGGACGCGGAAGCCGTCGGCACTGCGGTCGGGAGCGGCGCTTCGATAATCGCGACGGCGCACGCTTCGTCGATGGAAGAACTGAAACACAGATCCGCTTTAAGAGGTATTATTTCGAGCGGCGCCTTCAAGCGCTGCGTGGCGATAGAAAACAAGAGTGGAAAAAGGACTTACAGGATAGGAGATATTTGATGATACTTAAGATCTTCGGCGCCGCGACCGTCGTTGTCTGCTGTTCGCTCCTCGGCATTCGATGCGCCGGGGCGTATTCTCGCCGCGTAAAGACCCTCCGCGCTCTTGTCGGCACGCTCACTGTCGCAAGGAGCGAGATATGCGACCTGCTTTCGCCGATGCCCGAGCTTCTCGAAATGCTCTCGAAGACCGCACCCGCTCCGGCTCGCTCCTTCTGGCGCGACTGCGATGCCGCTGTGAGGGCGGGAATGTCTTTCCCCGAGGCCTGGACGTACGCGGCGGAACGGCTCGCTCACGTCGACCAGAAGAGCCGCGACGTTATCCTTGCTCTCGCAAGCGTCATGGGCAGATATGACGCCGAAGCGCAGAGGGACGAGCTCACGCGGGCCGTAAACGCGCTAGAGGACGCTCTTCGCGAGGCGGAGGCCGAACGCGCTTCCGGCGGCAGGACGTGCGCCGCGCTCGGCGTGGGCGTCGGGGTGATGCTCGCGATAATACTCGTCTGAGGTCTGGAAATGGACGTTGACCTTATTTTCAAGATAGCCGCGATCGGCATGATAGTCGCGGTTTTAAACCTGCTGCTTTCGCGCTCGGGAAGGGACGAGCAGGCGCTTATGATAACCATAGCAGGCCTCGTCGCCGTACTTGTCATCGTGGTAAGGGAGGTAAGCGACCTGTTTTCGCTTATCAAGTCCGTCTTCGGCTTCTGATGGACGCGCTTATAAAAGGCGCCGCCGTCGGCGTCACGGCAGCCGTCATAGGGCTCACGCTGAAGAAGACGAGCCCGGAGCTCGCGCTGCTGCTCTGGAGTGCCGCGGGGATAGCGATACTTATCGGAGCCTTCGACGCGGTTTCGGAAATAACGCGCTTCACGCGGGAGCTGGCGTCTTTCAGCGGGCTGTCGGGCGAACTCGTGACCCCTGTACTCAAATGCACGGGTATCGCTATAGTCAGCAAAATATCCTCGGACGTATGCCGCGACGCGGGCGCCTCTTCGGCTGCGGGAGCCGTCGAGCTCGCCGGAGCGGCGGCCGGTATCGCCGTCGGGATTCCGCTGCTTGAATACGTACTTGACATGATACGGAGCGTACTATGAAGCGCGCGGCAATAAAGGCTTTATTTCTGCTCGCCGCGTTCTTCCTTCTTTCAACCGTCGGGTATGCCCAGGCCGACAACGTCACGCAGGAGCAGTCAGACGCGGCCGGCGTGAACGACGTCGAGGCTGCTCTTGATGACGACGCGGCCGATCTCCTCGGAGGAGCGTCGGCTTGCGATACCGATCAGACCCCGACGCTGAAAAAGCTTCTTTCTTCTTTGAAAAACGTCCTGCTTGACGTGTTCGGTTCAGCTCTTCGGGCCGGAGTATCGGTTTTGATAGTATCGGCGCTTGCCGGAGTCGCGCGGACGGCGCTCGATTCGGCCGAATCAAAATGGTCCGCGCCTGCTTCGATAGCTTCCGCGGCCGCCGTGTCGCTGTGTGTCTTCGGGACCTCGTCGGGCTTTTTGAGCCTCGCGAGCTCGACCCTCGAGGAGCTCGATTCATTTTCAAAAGTCCTGCTGCCGACGGTCTCCGCGCTCGCCGCCTCGGCCGGAGCGCCGGTCTCGTCCGCAGCCAAATACGCGGCTGCGTCTCTTTTCATCGACGTGCTGATGACTCTTTCCGGGAACGTCGTCATGCCCGTGATATGCGCCTACGCCGCCGCAGTGATAGCCGGCGCCGCGTTCGGCGGGAGCGCCTTTTCCGGCGCGGCGAGCCTTCTCAAATGGCTTGCCGCGACGCTTATGACTCTCCTGGTGCTCGCATTCGTGATATACAAGAGCCTGACGGGGGTAATTACCGGCAGCGCGGACGCGGCGGCGCTCCGCGTCGCAAAGACCGCGATCGCGACGGCGCTGCCTGTCGTCGGCGGGATAATGTCTGACGCGGCGGCTTCCGTTCTGTCTGGAGCGGGCATACTGCGCTCTTCCGTCGGTATCTTCGGAATACTTGCGGTGACGGCTGTCTGCGCGGTGCCGTTTTTGAAGCTCGCCGCTCATTTTCTCGTTTTCAAGGCCGTCTCCAGGATATCTTTTTGCGCGGAGGGGACGGACAAACTGCTCGACGGCCTTGCGAACGTCTTCGGACTCGTCATGGGCCTTACGGGCTCCTGCGCTCTCATGCTTTACGTTTCGCTGATCTCTCTGATAAAGGTAGTGACTGTGTGATGCTCGAAAACCTGCGGACATGGGTATTCCGGATCATAGGCGCGTCCGTTATCTCCTCGATAGCAATGTCCGTCACGCTGTCGACCAAGATGAAGCGCGTCGTTTCTTTGTGCTGCTCGTTTCTTGCCGCGGCTGTTTTGCTGACGCCGCTCGCCGGAATGTCCGACGCCTCGCCTTCGCTGCCTGACCTCAGAGAGAGCGCCTCGTTCCGCGCTTCGCAGCTCGAGAAAAGAAACGCCGAGCTGCGCACCTCTATCATAGCCTCGGAGTGCGAGGCATATATTCTAAACAAAGCGGCCGAGCTCGGAGCGCGGGCCTCGGTCAGCGTGACGCTGGGCGACGAAGGGACACCGTACTCGTGCAGTATCACGTCCGATTCGGGCGGCGCGGTAAAGTTCGCGCTGTCGGAAACGATAGAAAAGGATCTCGGGATCCCGTTCGAGCGGCAGTACTGGGGATAGCATGGAAGTGATGGTTACAGACATCAAAAAGCTCAAAAAGACCTTTCTCGAAAAGCTCAAGGGCAATAAGATCATCTTGATAGCACTCGCAGCCGGGATACTTATTCTGACGCTTATCCCTAAAAGTTCAAAAAGCGAGCCTGCGGCTAAGACGGATTTTTCCGCGCCGGAATTCTCACTCGAGGAAGAGGAGAAAAAGCTGTCTGAGGCTCTGTCCCGGATAGACGGCGCGGGGAAGGTGACCGTCCTGCTCACGCTAAAAAGCGGCGTGCGCCGCGAGGTCGCGGAGGACGAAAAAACGGAATACACGAACAGAGGCGGCGACGCTTCTTCTTCAAACTCGAAAACGTCGGTCAGGCTCCAGGCGGGCTCGGGAAATCAATCGGCGCTCACTCTGCGCTACGATTATCCCGAATATCAGGGCGCGCTCGTCATAACCGAGAGCTCCAACGCCGCCGTCAAGCTTGCGATAACGCAGGCGGTCATGTCTCTGACGGGGCTTTCCGCCGATAAGATCACGGTCGTCAAGGGAAGATGAATTCAAAAAGGAGAGTTGAAATATGAAATCGAAGATCTTTAAGAGAAACGCGATAATCCTGACTGTCATCATGTTCGTCTGCGTCGCCGTGTATCTCAACTGGACCTACGGCGGAGCGGGAGAGAAAGCGGCCGATACGGTCAAGGCGCAGTCCGGCGAGACGGCGGACGCGGGACTTTTCTACGTTGACGGGAGCAGCGAGCCCTCCATGCCGACCGAAGCGCAGATAAACGACTATTTCGCGACCGCGCGCCTTACGCGGCAGCAGGCGCGGGACAGCGCGGTCGGGGCGCTGCGCGAGGCGCTCGGACTTGAGACGGTCTCGCAGGAGGCCAACGACAAAACTCTCGGTGAGATAGCTGAGCTTGCGCAGGCGAGCATGACGGAGGCCGAGATAGAGACCCTGGTCATGGCGAAGGGCTTTACGGAGTGCGTCGCCTTTTTGAGCGCCGACTCGCTCATCGTCGCCGTTCCTGCGCCGCCCGAGGGCCTGAGCACGGCCTCTGTCTCGCGGATAACGGACATCGCGCTCTCCGAGACCGGCCTTACTACCGAGCAGATTAAAATAATTGAAGTGAAATAGCTTTATTTTTTCATAATTATGTGATAAAATGTGCCGAAGAAAACGATAGGAGGTGTCTGAAATGGCTGAAAACAAGGGCTACATCACCATGGAAGACAACGGCGGGACAATCAACATCTCCGAGGACGTCGTCGCGACGATAGCCATCGAGGCGATCGGCCAGGTCGAGGGCGTCGCCGCCGTGACGAACACTCTCGGAAAAGATATAGCGGAGCTTTTCGGCAAGAAGAACGCTCCCAAGGGCGTGACGGTAGACGTCGCGGACGACAGGATCGTCATCACCGCGCATATCTCCGTCGCCTACGGCTACGGCGTGAACACCGTCGCGGAGAACGTTCAGACAGCCGTGACCGAGGCGGTAGAGTCCATGACGAGCGTCAAGGTCAGCGCCGTCAACGTCCACGTCAGTTCCGTATCCTTCCGCAAGGCGGAGAGCTGAGACCGGGATACTCAGGCGGGGGAGAGCTTCCCCCGCCGAATTATTATCGCATGAAAAAGCCGCGCCGCGGCCGGAGGCATCTATGACCAGAACCGTTGCCAGAGAGATAGCCGTCCACCTCTCCTTCGAGGCGGGCGTCAACGACGTTTCCGCGCAGGAGCTGCTCGATACGGTATTCGATCCCGAGTACTATGAGACGCTCGCGCAGGAGGACGAACTCTATTCCGAATACCCCGACGAAAAGCAGATGGAGTACATCCGCACGGTGACCGCCGGGGTATGCGAGCATCTTCCCGAGCTCGATTCGTATATTGAAAAATACGCGAAGAACTGGCGCGTGGGGCGCATCTCCCGCGTCGCCGTCGCGATAATGCGCGTGTGCATGTACGAGATACTTTACATGCCGGAGATACCCGACGCCGCCTCCGTAAACGAGGCCGTCGAGCTTACCAAGAAATACGAGGACAAGGAGGTCGTCTCCTTCGTAAACGGCATCCTCGGATCCTACATCAAGGGTGAAAAGAACGGTGACTGACCGCGTCTGCCTCGGCTTCGACACGAGCAACTATACGACCTCGGTCTGCGCCTTCGACGGCGAGGAAGCGGATGCACGCGCGAGGCTGCTTCCGGTCGGAGAGGGAGAGCTCGGACTTCGTCAGAGCGACGCGGTATTCCATCATACGCGGGCCCTTCCCGAGCTTATAGAGGAGCTCGGGAGCCTATCTCCGCGCGCCGTCGGAGCCTCCGACCGTCCGCGCGAGGCCGAGGGCTCTTATATGCCGTGCTTCCTCGTGGGGACGGCCGCAGCCAGGAGCACGGCGTCGCTTTTCGGCGTACCGTGCCTGTTTTTCACTCACCAGCAGGGGCACGTCGCGGCGGCGGCCTGTTCCGCCGGACGGCCCGACCTGCTTGACGCGCCGTTTCTCGCCTGGCACCTCTCGGGCGGTACGACGGAGCTTCTCATCGTCCGTCCCGACGGACGCGCCGGCGTGACCTGCGGGAAGATAGGCGGCACGACGGACATTTCCGCGGGTCAGCTTCTCGACAGGACCGGAAAGCGCCTCGGAGTTCAATTTCCCGCCGGAAAAACTCTCGATAATGAAGCCGATCCGGGGTGCGGCGATTATTTCCGCGTCAAGGTCGACGGGACCGAATTCTCCCTTTCCGGAATGGAAAACAAACTCGCCGGGCTCGCGGCTTCGGGCGCAGGAACGCCCGTGACCGCGGCGGCGGCTCTCAATACGATATCCCGCGCTGTCGTGACCGCGACGGAGAACGCGCTGAAGGACCACGGCGACATGCCGGTGCTCTTTTCCGGCGGCGTCTCCGGCAGCCGCGTCCTTCGCAGATACGCGGACTTCGGCATATTCCCGGAGCCTCGCTTTGCTTCCGACAACGCGCTGGGTATCGCCATCTTGACGTACAGGGCGGTGGATCGATGAGCGACAGAATATTCGACGTCTCCGAGCTGAACGCGCATATCAAGGAGCTTCTCGACTCCGATCAGACGCTCCTCGGCGTCTACGTGCGCGGCGAGCTCTCAAATTACAAGATTTACGGCTCCGGGCACCACTATTTCACCATCAAGGACAAGGATTCGGCGCTCAGCTGCGTAATGTTCAAGCGCGAGGCCACGTCGCTCCGTTTCAGACCTGAGGACGGCATGAAGGTCGTCGCGTTCGGCCGCGTCACTGTCTTTCAGCGCGACGGAAAGTATCAGCTCTACTGCTCTAATATGACGCCGCTCGGCGTCGGCGACCTCTACGTCGCATTCGAGCAGCTGAAATCCAAACTTGCCGCCGAGGGTCTGTTCGACAGAGAACTTAAAAAGCCCCTCCCGAAGTACCCAGCGCGTATTGCTCTCATAACCTCCGGCTCCGGCGCGGCCGTGCACGACATGATTCGCATCCTCGGCAAGCGATTTCCGCTCAGCAAGGTCGTCGTCATGCCCGTCCGCGTGCAGGGCGTCGAGGCTCCGCCGGAGATCGTCGGCGCGATAAGATACGCCAACGTCCATAAGGTCGCGGACCTTATAATAACCGGCAGGGGAGGCGGCTCGATCGAGGACCTCTGGGCCTTTAACGACGAGCGCGTCGCCCGCGCGGTATTCGCCTCCGAGATACCCGTCATCTCAGCGGTCGGCCACGAGCCGGACGTCACGATTTGCGACTACGTCGCCGACGTACGCGCCGCGACGCCGTCCAACGGAGCCGAGCTCGCCGTTCCCGACAGAGCCGAGCTTTTGACCGCACTCGCCTCCGATACGGTAAGGCTCCGCAAAGCGATGCACCGCGTTGCCGAAAAGGGCGCGGCACGACTTGACAGAATCAAAAACTCCGGCCCGTTCAGAGACCCGATGAGCATCGTGCGCGACAGACGCATGACACTCGACAGCCTCACGACTGCGGCCGTCAATTCCTGCAAAACGCTCATATCCGATAAACGCGCGTCGTACCTCGGCATGGCCGCCTCGCTCGACGCGCTCAGCCCGCTCAAGACCCTCGCGCGAGGCTACGGCGTCGTGACCGACGGGGCCGGAAAGACCGTCGTGAGCGCGTCCGACGTGGAGATAGGGGACAGGCTCAGCGTTCGCCTGTCGAAAGGCTCGCTCGACTGCACGGTCAGCGGCAGAAAGGAAGCTTGAAATGGATACTCCGACCTTTGAAAAATCAATGGCAAGGCTTGAGGAGATAGTTTCTCTGCTCGAGCGCGGCGACACGCCTCTCGAGGAGGCGCTCAAGCTCTTTGAGGAGGGCTCCGCTCTCATCCGATCCTGCGGGAGCATGCTCGAAAAGGCGGAGCAGGTCGTCGTCAAACTCGTGAAAGGCGCCGACGGCGAGCCGCAGGAGGAAGTGTTTAGCGATGAAGACCGCTGAATTCTCCGCAAAGCTCGACGAATACCGCTCCGGGACGGAAAAGAGGCTCAGAGAGCTCTTTACCGATATGGACGACGACATAGCTCCTCTCGGCGAATCAATGCGCTACAGCCTGCTCGCGGGCGGCAAGAGGCTCAGACCCGTCTTCGTGCTCGAGTTCGCACGTCTCTGCGGCGGCGCGGACGCGCTCGACGTCGCCTGCGCCATAGAGCTGCTGCACACCTATTCGCTCATTCACGACGATCTTCCGTGCATGGACGACGACGACCTCAGGCGCGGCCAGCCGACCAACCATAAGAAGTTCGGCGAATGGCAGGCGCTGCTGTCGGGCGACGCTCTGCAGGCCGAGGCGTTTTTGCTTATCGCGCAGGCTCCGCTGCCCGACGCGAACAGGATAGAGGCGACGCGCATACTCGCCTCCGCCGCAGGCGTGAACGGTATCTGCTCCGGGCAGTACCTCGATATAGTCGGCGAGGGGAAAAGGCAGGACGTCGGCGCGCTGCTTCGCATCAACAGATTCAAGACCGGCGCGCTCATAAGCGCCGCCTGCATGCTCGGCTGCGCCGCGGCAGGAGTTTTCGACGAGCGTATGACCGCCGCCGGCAAGTATGGCGACGCGCTCGGCCTTGCGTTCCAGATCCGCGACGACGTGCTCGACGTCGAGGGCGACCCGGAAGTGATAGGCAAGGACGTCGGCTCCGATCAGGAGAGAGGGCGCGAGACGTTTGCCTCGCTGCTCGGGACGGAGAAGGCGGGATGGCTCGCCGCCGATCTCGCAAACGAAGCCAAGATCGCTCTTCGCGCGGGCTTCGAGGACACTGAGTTCCTCGAATGGCTGACCGACGAGCTAACCGTAAGGATAAAGTGACGGCTGGTGAGAATATGAGATACGTTTTCAAAGTCGGCACCTCGACTCTCATCCGCGAGAGCGGGATGCCCGATCTGCGCACTCTCGACAGGCTTGCGAGGGTGCTCTCCGACCTGCGCTCGGCCGGCAACGACGTCGTGCTCGTGAGCTCCGGCGCCATCGGCGTCGGAACGAAGAAGCTCGCCATGTCCGCGCGCCCGACCGAACTGCGCTATAAGCAGGCGGCCGCCGCCGTCGGCCAGTGCGAGCTTATGCACTTATACGACAAGTCTTTTTCCGAGTACGGACAGACCGTCGCGCAGATACTGCTGACGGAAAAGGACGTCGAAAACGATCTCGGGAGGGAAAACCTCGCCCGCACCTTCGATTCTCTGCTCGAGCTCGGAGTCATCCCGGTCGTTAACGAAAACGACTCGGTTTCTTCCGCCGAGATAGAAACGGGCCACCTCAAGACCCTCGGCGACAACGATTCACTCTCCGCCGTCGTCGCGGGTTTCTGCGGAGCGGACAGGCTCGTCATCATGACGGACATCGACGGACTTTACGACGGCGATCCGAAGGATCCCTCGAGCCGCCTTGTGACCCGCGTCGAGAACGTCACGGAGGAGCTCTATTCCTACGTCGGCGGCGCCTCTACCAAATGGGGGACAGGCGGCATGGCCTCGAAGATAAAGGCCGCCGAATACGCCACCGCGCGCGGCATAGACACCTACGTCATATCAGGCGCGAACATGGACGCGATATACGACATCGTCGACGGGAAGAGCGTCGGGACGCTGTTCGCCGCGGGAGGGAAAAAGCATGACTGATATCGAACGTCTCGCCGACAGAGCGAAAAAGGCCTCGCGCGAAATATCAAATCTCCCTGAGGAAAAGAAAAACGCTGCTCTGCGCGCGATCTCCGCTGCTTTGCGAGCCTCGACGGACGTCATCCTCGCCGCGAACGCCGAGGACATGGCAGCCGCCGAGAAGGCTGGGACGTCTCCCGCCATGCTCGACAGGCTCAAGCTCACCGCCTCGCGTATCGAAGGCATGGCAGACGGGGTCGACCAGGTCGCCGCGCTGCCCGATCCGACGGGAAGGCTACTTGAGCGCACCGTAAGGCCGAACGGCCTCGTCATCGAAAAGGTCTCGGTTCCCTTAGGCGTAATCGGCATCATCTATGAGGCGCGCCCCAACGTCACGGCGGACGCCGCCGCGCTCTGCTTCAAATCCGGCAACGCGGTCGTCCTGCGCGGAGGCAAGGAGGCCGTTCGCTCGAGCGCCGCGATAGCGCGCGTCATGCGTGAAGCGCTCGCTTTACAGGGCATTCCGGCCGACTGCGTCTGCTTCGTTGAGGACACGTCGCGCGAGAGCGCGAAGGAGATGATGGGCCTCGTCGGAAGGCTCGACGTGCTAATCCCGCGCGGGGGAGCCGGACTTATCAAAAGCGTCGTTGAAAACTCCCGCGTGCCCGTCATCGAGACGGGCGTCGGGATATGCCACGTCTACGTCGAGAAGACCGCCGACCTCGAGACGGCCGCTCGGATAATAAGAAACGCCAAATGCTCGCGCCCCAGCGTCTGCAACGCCGCCGAGTGCCTGCTCGTCGATAAGGAGATAGCCGGGAAGTTCCTCCCGATGGCCGCGGACGCTCTGTCCGAGTATAAGGTCGAGCTGCGCGGCGACGACGAGACCCGCCGCATTCTCCCCGAAGCAAAAGCCGCCGTGCCGGAGGACTACGATACGGAGTTCCTCGACTATATCCTCGCTGTAAAGACCGTCTCCGGCGTCGATGAGGCGATAGCCTTCATCGCCGAGCACGGGACGGGCCATTCAGAGGCTATAGTCACGCGCGACGACGATTGCGCGGAGAAGTTCCTGCGCGAGGTCGACGCCGCGGCCGTGTACGTCAACGCATCGACCCGCTTTACCGACGGCGGAGAATTCGGCCTCGGAGCCGAGCTCGGAATATCGACTCAAAAGCTCCACGCGCGCGGTCCGATGGGTCTCGCGGAGCTCACGAGCAGCAAATACCTGATACGCGGCACGGGACAGATAAGATGACCTTGAAAGGGCGGTGCGATACCGCCCTTTTTCTTTTTATACGCCGTTTTCGATCAGTATTGACGAAGATTTACATAAGTGATATAATACCATGATAATATGTGCATTTTATTAGCTGGAGGCAGACATGTGGCTCAGCGATAAATGGATCGATTACGAACTGCTCGACTGTTCGGGCGGCGAAAAGCTCGAGCGCTGGGGCGACTACGTCCTCGTACGTCCCGACCCTCAGGCTATATGGAAGACGCCGAAGACGGCGGAAGGCTGGAGCTCTCCCGACGCACTTTATATCCGCTCCAATTCCGGCGGCGGCAGATGGGAAAATCGCGGCGTGCCCGCCTCGTGGCAGATAGGCTACGGAAGGCTCCGCTTCAATGTCAAGCTCATGAACTTCAAGCATACCGGCATCTTTCCCGAGCAGGCCGCAAACTGGGACTATATCATCGACAAGGTCTCGACCGCGGGCAGGCAGCTGAACGTACTTAATCTCTTCGCATATACCGGCGCGGCGACTCTCGCCGCGGCCTCTGCCGGCGCCTCCGTCTGCCACGTCGACGCCGCCCGCGGCATGGTCGCCTGGGCGAGAGACAACGCGCAGGCCTCCGGGCTTTCCGACAAGCCCGTGCGCTGGATAGTCGACGACTGCGCCAAGTTCGTTGAGCGCGAGATAAAGCGCGGCAGGCGCTACGACGCCATTATCATGGACCCGCCGAGCTACGGGCGCGGCCCCTCCGGCGAGCTCTGGAAGCTCGAGGACGATCTTTTCGATTTCGTCTCGCTCTGCTCCGGCGTACTCTCCGACGACCCTTCGTTTGTTATAATAAACTCCTATACGACGGGGCTCTCGCCCTCCATTCTGACCTATATGTGCCAGACGATCCTCAATCCCCGCTTCGGAGGCTCGTCCGAGAGCAGGGAACTGGGGCTCCCCGTCAAGGCGACGGGACTTGCTCTGCCCTGCGGAGCGACCTGCCGCTGGAGCGTGTGACGGTATAAAGATATGGACAGCTTGATAAAAATCAAAGACCTCGTATTCGAATACGACACCGGCGAGACCGTGACCCGCGCCATCGACGGGATATCGCTTGAGATAGAGCGCGGAAGCTTCGTCGCCGTCCTCGGGCATAACGGCTCCGGCAAGTCGACTCTCGCGAGGCTCTTAAACGGGATTCTCGTCCCGACCTCCGGGACCATACTCGTCGACGGGATAGACACCTCCGACGAGGAGCGAATAATGGACGTGCGCCGCTGCGTCGGCATGGTATTCCAGAATCCCGACAACCAGATCGTCGCCAACGTCGTCGAGGACGACGTCGCGTTCGGGCCGGAAAACCTCGGCGTCGACCCGAAGGAGATAAGACAGCGCGTCGACGAGGCTCTCGCAGCCGTCGGCATGACCGAATACGCCGGGCACGCGCCGCATCTTCTCTCGGGCGGCCAGAAGCAGAGAGTCGCCATTGCGGGCGTCATAGCCATGAGACCGCGGTGCATAGTCCTCGACGAGCCGACCGCAATGCTCGACCCCGTCGGGCGAGAGGACGTCATAAACACAGTGACCGCATTGAACAAAAACTACGGTATAACCGTCATATTAATAACCCACCACATGAACGAGACCATAGGCGCCGACAGGCTCATCGTCATGGCCGGCGGAAAGATAGTCGAGGATGGGCCTCCGCGCGAGGTCTTCACCCACGTTGACAACATGCGAAAGTTCGGCCTTACAGTCCCCGAGACGACGGCGCTCCTCTATGAACTTAAAAACGAGGGTCTCGACCTCCCGCTCGACGCGCTCAGCGTCGAGGAGTGCGCCGAAAGCATCTACTCGGGCCTCAAGAAATAGCTTTTTCCAGCTTGCTCCCTTCGGGGGCGACCCGGCCGGGCCGGGCGCCCACCAACGCTACGGCGGCAAAAAGGATTGAATCATTTGGCACCCATCATCAGCACGGAAAACCTGCGCCACTTATACAGCGAGGGCACGCCCTTCGAGCACGTGGCGATAGACGGGATAAACTTCTCGGCCGAAAAGGGCGAGATAATTGGCATAATAGGGCATACGGGCTCAGGCAAGTCGACGTTCATCCAGCATTTAAACGGCCTGCTCAAGCCGACCTCCGGCCGCGTCCTTTTTAACGGCGAGGACATATTTGCGTCCAAGGCCGTGACCCGCGAGGTGCGCTTCAAGGTTGGGCTCGTGTTCCAGTATCCCGAGTACCAGCTCTTTGAAGAGACGGTTTATAAAGACATAGCCTTCGGCCCGAAAAACATGAAGCTCGACGAGGAGCAGGTCGATATCCGTGTGCGCGGCGCCGCCGAATTCGTCGGCGTCGACGAGGAGCTCCTCGAAAAATCGCCGTTCGATCTCTCCGGTGGTCAGAAGAGGCGAGTCGCCATCGCCGGCGTAATGGCCATGCAGCCGGACGTCCTCATCCTCGACGAGCCGACTGCGGGTCTCGATCCCTCCGGGCGCGACAGCATCATAACCAATATCATGCGCTACCACGACGCGACGGGCTGCACGATAATCCTCGTCACGCACAGCATGGAGGAGATTGCCCGCAGCGTCGACAGGCTCGTGGTATTCAACAAGGGCCGCATCATGATGGACGGCGTCCCGTCCGAGGTGTTCGAGCACGACGAAGAGCTCCGCAGGGTCGGTCTTTCCGTCCCCGAGGTCTCGCTGGTCGCCAAGCGTCTGCGCGAGCTCGGTCTCCCGCTCGATTGCTCCGTTTATACCGTCGAGCAGGCGAAGAAGGCTCTTCTCGCCATGAGAGGGGGTGCCGCCGGTGCTCCGTGACGTCACTCTCGGCCAGTACTTCCCGGGCGACTCCATAGTCCACAGACTCGACCCGAGAACGAAGCTCGTCCTTACCATCCTCTACATCGTCGCGCTGTTTCTCGCGGTGGACTACTTCTCGTACGCGCTGATGATAGTCGTCCTCGCGGCGTGCATCATCGTCTCGAAGATAAAGCTCAGAGTCATCCTGCGCGGCGTAAAGCCCCTTATCATAATCATAATCATCACGGGTCTTCTTAACCTCTTTTACACCAAGGGCGAGCCCATACTCGAATTCTGGATATTCAAGATCACGCTCGAGGGCATAAAGCGCGCGGTATTCATGATACTGCGCATCGTGATGCTCATCATGGGGACGTTCCTGCTTACGTACACGACCTCGCCGGTCGCGCTGACGGACGGCCTCGAGAGCCTGTTGAGCCCGCTGAAGAAGCTCCGCTTCCCGGTGCACGAGCTCGCGATGATGATGAGCATAGCGCTCCGCTTTATCCCGACGCTCGTCGAGGAGACGGACAAGATAATGAGCGCCCAGAAGGCCAGAGGCGCGAACTTCGAGACGGGCAATCTGTTCCAGCGCGCGAAGGCGCTGCTGCCGCTTCTCATCCCGCTCTTTATCAGCGCTTTCCGCCGCGCGGACGAGCTCGCCGTCGCCATGGAGAGCCGCTGCTATAACGGCGGCGAGGGCAGAACGAAAATGAAGGCGCTCCATATGCGCGCGCGCGACTGGGTCGCGCTTGTTCTCGGAGCGGCGCTCCTCGCCGTGATGATAGTAATGAACGTGTATAAGATTTAGGAGGCCGAATGCGCAATATCGCAGTCAGGATCGCCTATGACGGTTCGCGGTATCACGGCTGGCAGATCCAGAAAAACAACATCACCGTCCAGGAGATCGTCCGGGACGCGGTCTCCGAGATAGTCAAGCAGCCCGTCAGCGTGGTCGGCTGCGGCCGTACGGACGCAGGAGTCCACGCCGAGCGCTACTGCATAAGCTTCAAAAGCGACGCGACCATCCCCGCCGTGAGGCTCCCGCTCGCGCTGAACGCTCTGCTGCCCGGCGATATATCCGCCTGTGACGCCGTCGACGTGGACGAAGATTTCAACGCGATCCTGTCCTGCCGCGGCAAGGAATATACTTACAGGATACTCAATTCCGCCGTGCGCGATCCGTTTCTCGAAAAGCGCGCCTGGTTTTATCCGCAGAAGCTCGACGTCGACGTGCTGGCGCGCGCTGCCTCGATGTTCGTCGGGACGCACGATTTCGCCGCCGTCCGCTCAGTCGGCACGGAGACGAAGAGCACCGTCCGGACGATAAGCTATTTCAACGTGACGAAAAGCGGAGATATAATCTCCTTCAAAGTTTTCGCGGACGGATTTCTCTATAACATGGTCAGGGCGATGGTCGGAACGGCCGTCTACGCCTCTATGGGGAAGCTCGACGCCGACGAGATACCCGATATCCTCGCCTCGCGCAACAGGACCCTCGCCGGTCCGACGGCGCCTCCGCAGGGACTTTATATGACGCGGGTCGATTACGACGGGCCCGCGGGAGAAATGATGAGCCGTTAAGGGGCATAAGCTATGAAAAAGAGGAAAAAGCTCATCGGAGCGATAATATCGATAATCGTCGTCCTCGCGCTCATAGCGGGCGCCGTCTACCTTATCACGCACCGCGACCTGCTCGCCGACGGCGGCTTCGACCAGTTCATCCAGAGAGTGTTCTCCGGCAAGAGCTCCAAAGAGGAGAACATATACTTTGACGTCTATTCCGAGAGCACGTTTGCAACGCTGACGGATTCTCTCGCCGTCGCCTCCGACGCGGGCATATCGGTCTTCAACGCAGC
>JAFZAM010000006.1 GCA_017557265.1 Oscillospiraceae bacterium
CGCTGCTCCGGCTGCGGAGCCGACCGGCTCGGAGGAAAGTGCCATGAACGTTAGGATAAGGTATTCCAAGACGGGCCGCGCGAAGTATATATCCCATCTGGACATGCTCCGGACGTTCCAGCGCGCCTTCGCCCGCGCGGGGATAGACCTCGTGCACAGCGAGGGCTTCAATCCGCACCCGAAGCTCAATCTCGTGCTCCCGCTGCCGACGTGCTGCGAGAGCCTGTGCGAATACCTCGACGCGGGCGTCGCGGCCGAGTGCCCCGACCTCTGCAAAAGGCTCAACGCCGCCCTGCCCGAGGGGATAAGCATGGAGCGCGCCGCCGAGCCCGTCATGAAGGCGGGGAGCGTGCGCTTCGCCTCGTGGAGCACGCTGCTGCGCCTCGACGGCGCCTCGCCGCAGGAGACGGCGGAACGTATAGCGCGCGTCCTGTCGGCGCCGGAGCTCCCCGTGGTCAAGAAGACCAAGCGCGGCGAGTCGGTCGTCGACCTGAAAAAGTACATGACCGGCCTCAGCGTGACGACGGAGGACGCGGGCGTCCGAATAGGCGTGACGCTGCCGACGTTCGAGCCGTCGCTGACCCCGCGCAATATCCTCGCGGCGCTGCCGGACCTGCCGGAATACGTCGAATACACCGTCCGCACCGAGATATACAACGAAAAAATGGAGCCTTTTTGCTGAAAAAAGCTTGCATTTTCAAAAAAACCGTGCTATTATACTCCGGCGCGCGACTCATGAGGTGCGCGCAGTAGCGGCTCCGCCGCTTAGAAGGACGGTCCTCTGCCAGCAGGGCAAGAACGTCTGCCGAGAAGGGAGGAAATGAATAATGGATCTCGTTAAAGTACTCTCCGAGCAGTATCAGAAGCCCGAGATGCCTCAGGTCGAAGTGGGCGACACCGTCCGCGTCAACGTCAAGATCAAGGAAGGCAACCGCGAGCGCGTCCAGGCTTTCGAGGGAACCGTCATCGCCCGCAAGCACGGCGGCGTTTCCGAGACGATCACGGTCCGCCGCATAGCTTACAACGTCGGCGTGGAGAAGGTCTTCCCCATCCACTCCCCGAACATCGTCTCCATCGAGACCATCCGCCGCGGCAAGGTCAGACGCGCCAAGCTCTACTACCTGCGCGACAGGATAGGCAAGAAGGCCAAGGTCAAGGAAAGACTGTAAAAGCCGAAACGCCCCATCGAGCGATGGGGCGTTTAATTTTTCCTTTCGGCAACATAGCAGTTGTTAAGCGGCCGAAAAGATGATAAAATAATTAATTATAATGAAGCACGAGATCGATCTCGGAGAGAGGTGCGCCATGGACGGTCAAGTCAGCGAGAAGAAGAAAAACACGGCCCTGCAGGAGACGTACGACTGGATAACCTGCGTCGTCTCCGCGCTCGTATGCGCGATACTCATATTCGTCTTCGTCGGGCGCATCATCGGCGTCTCCGGCGACTCGATGAAGAACACCCTGCTCGACGGGGAGCGCATCGTCATCTCCAATCTCTTTTACAAGCCCAAGCAGGGCGACATCGTCGTCCTGACGAAGTACGCCTTCCTCGACGAGCCCATCGTCAAGCGCGTCATCGCCGTCGAGGGGCAGACGATAGACATCGACTTCGACAAGGGCGAGGTCTACGTCGACGGCGAGCTCCTGCACGAGGACTACATCGCCGCGCCGACCCACAGAAGCTACGACGTGACCTTCCCGCAGACCGTGCCGGAGGGCTGCGTCTTCGTCATGGGCGACAACCGCAACGCCAGCAACGACAGCCGCAACGGCGAGCTCGGCATGGTGGACAGACGCTGCATCATGGGCAAGGCGTACATGATAATCCTGCCGATAAGCAAGCTCAAATTCCTCGGATAAAATGGATAACGGGATAATAAACGACAAGATAAACGTGCAGTGGTTCCCCGGCCACATGGCCAAGGCCCGCCGCATGATGACCGAGAGCGTCAAGCTCGTGGACGCCGTCTGCGAGATAGCGGACGCGCGCATACCCATAAGCAGCCGCAATCCCGAGCTCGACGGGCTGCTCGCGGGAAGGCCGCGCCTGCTCGTCCTCAACAGGACAGACCTCGCAGACCCCGCCGTGACGAAGCTCTGGACGGCGCATTTCAAGGCCGAGGGCGTCCCCGTCATGGAGACGGACGCGCGCTCGGGCAAGGGCGTGTCGGGCTTTCAGAGCGCCGTGCGCGCGCTGCTCAGCGACAAGCTGGCCGCTCTCGAGGCCAAGGGGCAGGGCGGCAGACCCATACGCGCGATGGTCGTCGGCGTCCCGAACGTCGGCAAATCGACATTTATAAACAAGCTCGCGGGCCGCAAGGCCGCCATAGCGTCCGACAGACCGGGCGTGACGCGCGGCAAGCAGTGGATAAGCGTCGGCGGGCTGCAGCTTCTCGACACTCCGGGCCTTCTCTGGCCGAAGCTCGACGGCGAGAACGTCGGCGAGCACCTCGCCTTCACGGGCGCGGTCAAGGATCAGATACTCGACGTCGAGGCGCTCGCGGCGCACCTGATGAAGTGGCTCGCGGAGCGCTATCCCGCGCTGCTCACGGCGCGCTATAAGTTTGAGCCCGACCCCGACGCCGCGGGCTGGGAGCTGCTGGAGCGCGCTGCGCGAAAGCGCGGATTCCTCGTCTCCGGCGGCGAAGTGGACACAGAGCGCATGGCGAACATACTGCTCGACGAGTTTCGCGGCGGCGTCATAGGCCGCATATCGCTCGAAAGGCCGGGTGACGAGCCTTGAAGGACGCGACGCTGGAATTCGGCGCCTCCGTCTGCGGAGCGGACGAGGCCGGCGCGGGCCCCCTCGCGGGCCCGGTCTACGCGGCGGCGGTCATCCTGCCGCCCGGCTGCGTCATTGAGGGTCTCGACGACTCGAAGAAGCTGACGGAGAAAAAGCGCGAGGCGCTTTTCGACGTCATCTGCCGCGAGGCGGTGGCGTACGCCGTCGCCTCCGTCGACGAGAAGACCATAGACGAGATAAACATCCTGCGCGCCCGCATGCGCGCCATGGACGAGGCGATAAAGGCGCTCTCGCCCGCGCCGGAGCTCGCCCTCATAGACGGCAACAGGACGCAGGGCATAGACGGCAATACCCGCGCCGTCATCGGCGGCGACGGGATATATTCCTGCATCGCGGCGGCGTCCGTCCTCGCCAAGGTCAGCAGGGACAGATACATGTACGCCCTCGCGGAGAAGTACCCGCAGTACGCCTTCGACAAGCACAAGGGCTACGGGACGAAGCTCCATTACGAGCGTCTGGCAGAGTTCGGGCCCTGCCCGGCGCACAGGCTGACGTTCCTTAAAAAGAAGCATGGATAAGCGGCTGACCGGCGCGTGGGGCGAGGCCGAGGCCGCGCGCTTTCTCCGGAAAAAGGGCTATAAGCTCCTCGGCATGAACTACCGGACCCGCATGGGCGAGGTTGACATAATTGCACAGAAAGGCGGATTTCTCGCCTTCGTCGAGGTCAAGACGCGCTCCGGCGCGGGGCACGGCGAGGCGAAGGAGTTCGTGACCGCCCGCAAGCAGGCGAGGGTCATCCTCGCCGCGCAGGACTGGCTCGGCAAGAACGAGACGGAGCTGCAGCCGCGCTTCGACGTCGTCGAGGTCTATAAGCGCGCGGACGGCTCCGCGGAGGTGAACCACATTGAAAACGCATTCGAGCAGACCGCCGCTCTTTGACGGCCACTGCGACACGCTGCTCCGGCTCAAGGGCGACCTCGTCTCAAACGGCCTGCACGTCGATCTGACGCGCGCGGACTATTCGCCCTACGCGCAGTATTTCGCGATATACCACCCGTTCAAGCCGATGTTCGACGAGCTTTACGCCAAGCTCATGA
>JAFZAM010000072.1 GCA_017557265.1 Oscillospiraceae bacterium
GCCGACGCAGACGTCGCCCTTCCTGAGCGTTATGCCGCGCACGCCGGCCGCCGCGCGGCCCATCGGGCGCACGTCGTTCTCGTTAAAGCATATCGCCATGCCGTTTCGCGTCGTGATGAGGACGTTGTCGTCCCCGGAGGTCGCGTGGACGCTGATGAGCTCGTCGCCCTCGTCGAGGTTGAGGGCGCGGATGCCGCTCGAGCGGATGTTTTTAAGCTGCGACTGCGCGAGGCGCTTGACGGTGCCGTTTCGCGTCACGAAGACGAGGTAGCGATCCTCGGCGAAGCCGTCGGAGCGTATCATGGCGGATATCTTCTCGTCCGGCATGAGCGGGAGGATGTTGATGATGTTCGACCCGCGCGCGGCGCGCCCCGCCTCGGGGATGTTGTAGCCCTTCTTGATATAGACGCGGCCGGTGCTCGTGAAGAAGAGGATATAGTCGTGGGTCGAGGCCGTGAACACCGTCTCGACGAAGTCCTCCTCCTTGGTCGCCATGGCGCGCACGCCGCGGCCGCCGCGGCCCTGAGCGCGGTATTCCGTGACGGGCAGGCGCTTTATATAGCCCGAATGGGTGAGCGTGAAGACGCAGTCCTCCTCGTCGATGAGGTCTTCGATGTCTATCTCGTCCTCGACGTCCTGTATCTCCGTCCTGCGCTCGTCGCCGAACTTGTCGCGGATGGCGAGCAGCTCCTCCTTGAGGACGCCGCGGAGCAGCTCCTCGCTGCCGAGCAGCTCGTTATAATACTCTATCTTCTTTTCCAGCTCGTCGTACTCGGCCTTGAGCTTTTCCCTGTCGAGCCCCTGCAGGGCCTTCAGGCGCATATCGAGGATGGCCTGAGCCTGCACCTCGTCGAGCCCGAAGCGCGCGCACAGGCGCTCCTTCGCGTCGTCGTAGCTCTCGCGGATTATCCTGATGACCTCGTCGATGTTGTCCTGCGCTATGAGCAGGCCTTCCAAGAGATGCGCGCGCTCGCGCGCCTTCTTGAGGTCGTAGCGCGTCCTGCGCACGAGGACGTCCTCCTGAAACGCGAGGTACTCGTCGATTATCTTGCGCAGGGAGAGTATCTTCGGCTGCTTCTGGTCGTCGGTGAGCGCGAGCATGATTATCGAGAAATTCGACTGCAGCTGCGTCTGCTTGTAGAGCTTGTTGAGGACGACCTGGGGGTTCGCGTCCTTCTTGAGCTCGATGACGATGCGCATGCCGTTGCGGTCGGTCTCGTCGCGCAGGTCCGAGACGCCCTCGAGGCGCTTGTCCTTGACCTGATCGGCGATGTTGCGTATGAGCTGCTTCTTGTTGACCTGATACGGTAGCTCCGTGACGATGATGCGGACGCGGTCCTTATTGAACTCCTCGAAGCTCGCGCGGGCGCGGACGACGACCTTGCCGCGGCCGGTCGCGTAGGCGGCGCGGATGCCGCTCCTGCCCATGATTATCCCGCGCGTCGGGAAGTCGGGGCCCTTTATATGCTCCATGAGGCCGAAGAGGTCGACCTCGGGGTCGTCGAGGACGCGCACGCAGGCGTCGATGACCTCGGCGAGGTTGTGCGGGGGGATATTCGTCGCCATGCCGACGGCGATGCCGGACGAGCCGTTGACGAGCAGGTTCGGGAAGCGGCTCGGCAGGACGCGCGGCTCGGTGCGGCTCTCGTCGAAGTTCGGCTCCCAGTCGACGGTCTCCTTGTCTATATCGCGGAGCATCTCGCCGGCGAGCTTCGCCATGCGGGCCTCCGTGTAGCGGTAGGCCGCCGGCGGGTTGCCGTCGACGTCGCCGAAGTTGCCGTGGCCGTCGATGAGCGGAGCGCGCATCGAGAAGCTCTGCGCCATGCGCACGAGCGCGTCGTAGACGCTCGCGTCGCCGTGGGGATGATAGCGGCCGAGCACGTCGCCGACGCAGGTCGCCGACTTCTTGAACGGCTTGTCGCTCGTCAGCCCGTCCTCGTACATGGCGTAGAGGATGCGCCTGTGCACGGGCTTGAGGCCGTCGCGCACGTCGGGGAGCGCGCGGCCGACGATGACGCTCATGGCGTATTCGCGGTAGCTCGTCTCCATCTCGCGCACGAGGCCGGATTCGGTTATGACCTGATCGGGGAACGCGATGTCCTCGGGTCTGTAGTCTCTGTTGTGTGCCATCTGACGTCGCCTCCCTTAGTAGTCCAGATTGACGGCGTAGCGCGCGTTGCGCTCTATCCACTGCTTGCGCGGCTCGACCTCCTCGCCCATGAGGACGGTGAATATCTGGTCGGCGGCGACGGCGTCGTCGAGCGTTATGCGGCGCAGGGAGCGCTTTTCCGGATCCATGGTCGTATCCCACAGCTCGTGCGGGTCCATCTCGCCGAGGCCCTTGAAGCGGGATATGTCTATCTTGACGTTGGGGTTGTCCCCGCGCATCTCGGCGCTTATGGCGTCGCGCTCGGCGTCGGAATAGGCCACGCGCTGGGTCTTGCCGCGCGAGAGCTTGTAAAGCGGCGGGACGGCGGAGTATACGTAGCCCTGCTCGATGAGCGGGCGCATGTAGCGGAAGAAGAACGTCAGCAGCAGCGTCCTTATGTGCGCGCCGTCGACGTCGGCGTCCGCCATGATGATGACTTTGTGGTAGCGGAGCTTTTCGAGGTTGAACTCGTCCCCTATGCCGGCCCCGAGCGCCGTTATGACGGGCTGGAGCTTGTCGTTGCCGTATATCTTGTCCGCGCGCGCCTTCTCGACGTTGAGCATCTTGCCCCACATCGAGAGGATCGCCTGAAAGCGCGAATCGCGCCCCTGGATGGCGGAGCCGCCTGCGGAGTCGCCCTCGACGATGTATATCTCGCAGAGCGACGGGTCGCGCTCGTTGCAGTCCTGCAGCTTATCCGGCATCTGGCCGGATTCGAGCCCGGTCTTGCGCCGGACGGATTCGCGCGCCTTGCGGGCGGCCTCGCGGGCCTTCGAGGCGGTGATGGCCTTATCCAGCACGGCGCGGCCGACGGAGGGATTTTCCTCGAGGAAGTCCGTCAGCTTCTCCTGAAGTATGCCGTCGACGAGGGTGCGCATCTCGCTGTTGCCGAGCTTCTGCTTGGTCTGGCCCTCGAACTGCGGGTTCGTCAGGCGCACGGAGATTATCGCGCTCATGCCCTCGCGGCAGTCCTCGCCGGAGAGGGAGTCGCCCTCCTTGAGGAGGCCGGTCTTCTTCCCGTAGGCGTTGAGGACGCGGGTCAGCGCCGTCTTGAAGCCCGTCTCGTGCATGCCGCCCTCGGGCGTGTGGATGTTGTTTGCAAACGAGACGATGACCTCGTTGTAGCTGTCGTTATACTGCAGGGCTATCTCGGCCTCGCTGTCCTCCCTCGCGCCCGCGACGTAGATGACCTCGGGGTGCAGGGCGTTCTTGTTGCGGTTTAGATACTCGACGAACTCGCGTATGCCGCCCTCGTAGCACAGGGAGGCGCTGCGCTCGTCCTCGGGGAGGGCGGCGCTGGAAGCGCGCTCGTCGGTTATGGTGATGTGCAGGCCGGCGTTGAGGAACGCCTGCTCCTGCATGCGCTTGAAGAGGGTCTGGTAGTCGTAGACGAGCTCCTCGAAGACCTCGGGATCGGGCTTGAAGCGCACGGTCGAGCCCGTGCGGTCGGTCGTCCCGACGACGGTCATGTCCTCGGTCTTGAGGCCGCGCGCGAAGCGCATGCGGTAGACGCTGCCGCCGCGGTGCACCTCGACCTCGAGCCACTCGCTGAGCGCGTTTACGACGCTCGCGCCGACGCCGTGCAGGCCGCCGGAGACCTTATAGCCCCCGCCGCCGAACTTGCCGCCCGCGTGCAGGACCGTGAAGACGACCTCGAGGGCGGGCTTGCCTGTCTGCGGCTGTATGTCGACGGGGATGCCGCGGCCGTCGTCCTCGACGCGGATGATGTCCCCCTCCTCGATGGCGACGGAAATATGCCTGCAGTAGCCCGCGAGAGCCTCGTCGATGGCGTTGTCGACGATCTCGTACACGAGATGGTGCAGGCCGCTCGAGCTCGTCGAGCCTATATACATGCCCGGGCGCTTTCTGACGGCCTCGAGGCCCTCGAGCACCTGTATCTGCGAGGCGTCGTAGTTTTCCGCCTCGGGCTTTAAAAGCTTCTCTTCGTCCATTCAGGTCCCTCCGATCATTCGCCGTTCCAGCGTCTTGCGAGCGCAGCCGTAGACAGCTGCGAGAGATACACCGCGTCGCCCGCGGCCGTCGTGCAGACGGTAAACGAGCGCGGCACGTCGTCGGACGCGTCGACCACGAGCCCCTCGCGCTGGGCGCGCCTGAAAAAGGCCTTCGTCCCCGCGCCGGAGGCGTTGTCCATGTCGAATATGCCGACGACGCCGTGTTTTTTTATCATGAAGTCCTGCCCTATGTGCAGGTAGATGCTTTTTTTCAAATCCAATTCCTTTTCTTTGTGTTTCGCGCCCCAAAGCCTTCCCCCAACGGGGGGAAGGTGGCGTCCGCCGTCTCACGCAAGGCGGATGACGAATGAGGGGCAATAAATACGCCGAGCTCCGATGCCCCTCATCAGTCGCGGCTTTGCCGCGACAGCTTCCCCCCGGCGGGGGGAAGCCTATGGGGAGCGGAGCGACGAGGGCGTCGCTCCCTACTGTAATATTTTTCCGTTTTCGACGGTGAGGACCCTGCCGCCGGTGCGGGCGCTTATGCCGCCGTCCTCGCAGCAGGTTATGAGCACCTGCCCGCCCGCTATGGAGTTGAGCACGAAGTCCTGCCTGCGCGCGTCGAGCTCGCTCAAGACGTCGTCGAGGAGCATGACGGGCGGCTCGCCGGTATCGAGCGTGCTTATGTCCCGCTCGGCGAGCTTTAATGACAGCGCCGCCGTCCTCGCCTGCCCCTGGGAGGCGTAGGTCCGCGCGGGAAGCCCGTCGAGACTGAGCTCTATATCGTCCTTATGCGCGCCCGAAAGGCAGCTGCAGGAGGCTATCTCGGCCTCACGGTGCGCCCTCCAGTGCTCGACGAGCGCGGGGTATATCTCCGCGGGCTTCTTCCCCTCCGGGTCGACGCCCGTGACGGTCCTGTAGCTCAGCTCCAGCGTCTCGCCGCCTATGGCCCGGTTTATCTCCGGCGCCGTCTCCGCGAGGCGGCGGCACCAGGCGTTGCGATAGTAGATAAGGCGCGAGCAGGCGGCCGCGTAGCGCAGGGAGAAGTCCTCGAGGACGTCCATCATGGCGGGGTCGCCGTCGCGCAGGATGCGCGTCTTGTGCTCGTAGAGGCGGGAGGCCTCGGCGAGCGCCTTGGCGTAGGCGGGGCGAAGCTGGGATATGGCGGCGTCCATGAAGCGGCGCCGCTCGGCGGCCCCTCC
>JAFZAM010000073.1 GCA_017557265.1 Oscillospiraceae bacterium
CTTCCTGAAGATAGGCGGACTCATCTGAGCATTTTAAGATGTAAAGAGGCAGAGGCTGCCGCGAATTAGCGGCAGCCTCTGTTCATATCCCAGACTTTTTAAGAAAGGAGGAGCCTCTCGTGGTAAACGATCTGACGAACGGCAGCCCGTTTCGGGTCATTCTGAAATTCTCTATCCCGCTTCTCATAAGCACTGCGCTGCAGCAGCTTTACAACATCGTCGACAGCGTCATCGTCGGGCAGTTCACGGGCTCCTCCGGCCTTGCCGCGATAGGTGCGGCCTACCCCGTCACTCTCTTTTACATAGCCGTCGCGACCGGCACTGCGATGGGCTGTTCGGTCGTCATCTCGCAGCTATTCGGAGCGCAGAGATATAAAGAGCTAAAAAGCGCGGTCAGCACGGCGCTCATATCGCTCGCCGTCTTCGGAGCCGTTCTCGCTCTCGCGGGAGTCCTGCTCGCGAGGCCTCTGATGCTTCTCCTCAGAGCCTCCGGAGAGACGCTCGACGGGTCGTCGGTCTACCTTGCGATATATTCCGCCGGCGTCCTCCCCATGCTCATTTACAACGCCGCTTCCTCCGTCTTCACCGGTCTCGGCAACCCGCGCCTCCCGCTCCTGCTGCTGCTATTCTCGTCGGTGCTCAATATTGTTCTCGACCTTGTAGCCGTCGCTGTGATGGGTCTCGGCGTCCTCGGAGCGGCCTGGGCGACGACGATATCTCAGCTCGCGGCGGCGGTCCTGGCCTGCGTTCTTCTCTTCACGAAGCTAAGAAAGACCTTCACCGAGATCGGAAGTCAAGCTTTCTCAGGCCGGCTTTTCAGGGAAATGACGCGAATAGCCGTCCCCTGCATCTTCCAGCAGGCCTGCGTCGCGCTCGCGCACACGATAGTGCAGAGCATCGTAAACACCTACTCGACCTCCGTCATCGCGGGCTACGAGGCGGCCTCGAAGCTGCACAACTTCGCCTATATGAGCTTCAACACGCTCGGCACGGCGCTCTCGACATTCGTCGCTCAAAACCACGGCGCGGGAAAGAGCGACCGCATTATAAAAGGCTACAACGTCTCGACGCTCATCTGCTTCGTGCTGACGCTCGTCGTCATCGCTCTCATGCAGATATTCCCGAGACAGCTGCTCGGCATATTCACGGACTCCGGCGCGTATCCCGAGGTCATAACGACGGGCGTCAAATTCCTGCGCATCATATCGCCGGATTACCTGCTTATATGCCTTATTATCACCACGGGCGGTTATTTGCGCGGCGTCGGCAGAGCGCGAGATTTCTTCCTGCTGACGGTCATGGACTTCGCCATCCGCGTAGCGATGTGCTTCGCGCTGACGAAATGGCTGAACAGCTATACGGGCCTTTTCTGGGCGTGGTACTGCGGCTCGGCGGCGGACTGCCTTCTCTGCTTTATAATCTGGCTGCGCGCCGTGCGCAGAAGGGATCGCGCTCTGGCTTAACAAGCAAAATAAGACCCGCGGGAGTATTTCCCGCGGGCTTTTTTTATACATCAGTCGCCGGTATCGACCGGAATGTCGATGACCGGGATGACGCCGTCGCCTGAGCCGAGCTGGACGTTAGGCACGGAGCCGTCCCAGTTCATTATCTTGGTGTACTCGATGAACATCTCGGTCAGGGAGTTTGCGACCTCCTCGTTGGCCTTTGCCTTCGCCTCGGCCTCGACTCTGACCTTGTAGGCCTCCGCATCGGCGGCTATCTTGGCGGTCTCGGCCTCGGCCTGCGCGGCGATGACCTTCTTCTCGGCCTCGGTGTTGGCGATGATTATCGCGGCCTCCTGCTCGGTCTGCGTGGTCAGCTTGTTCTGCTGGGCGACCTGCTTGGCCTCGACGGCGTTGGTGAAGATGTCGGTGAAGTCGATGTTCTCGATGTTGACGTCGATGATGTTGATGCCGTATTTGCTCATCTCTGCCGTCAGCAGCTCTTTCGTCTTGGAGGACAGCACCGTGCGCATCTCGATAAGGCCCTCGGCCGTGTAGCCGGAGAAGACGAGCTTGACGTTTTCAAGCACGCGCGGATAGATGACGGTCTGATAATAGTTCACGCCGACGCTCCTGTAGAGGTTCTGCGACTGGGTCTTGTCGACGGAGAAGTTGACCGAGCCGATGACGTTCGTCTGCTGGATATCCGAGCTGAATGCCTCGAGCACGAAGGATTCCTTCTGCACGCGGTTGTCTATCTTGATGACGGTCTGGTACGGGAGCTTGAAGTTCACGCCCTCGCTGAGGACCTTGTCCTCGACGCGGCCGAACGTCGTCAGAACGCCGGTGTGGCCGGCGGGAATGGCCGAGATGCAGCCGCCGATTATCAGGATAAGCGGCAGCAGCGCGAGAAAGCAGCGCTTGGTGACCTTAAAATGCTTTTCCGTGCGGATGACGCTGTTTCCCATGCGGTCCGTCGTATTGCGGCGCTCGGTGCGGACGCCGCAGATGATGAATACGACTATCGCGGCCAGTATGGCTATGACTACCCAACTCATTTTGTGTCCTCCTTATTGTCTGTCTACGGGGTGGATCTTGTACGAGGGATGACCCTCGCCGCCCATCTGCATGTGCTCTACCCTCTCGTCCTTCATCAGGTCGAACATCTGCATGAGCCACGTGACGAACACGTATTTGCAGCGCACCCTCGGAAGGACGCGCAAAATCCTCTTCATCGCGACGGCGCCCTCGCGGTAGGCCGTCGTCTGGAAGCTCTCGTTGAGGAGCAGGAGCGTATAGGGCACGATATGGTCGAGTATCCTCGCCATCTCCTGCACCTCGCCCTCGAAGCGGCCGGCCGCGTCGCCGACGTTGAACTCCTCCTCGGCGGAGGCAAAGAGGGACAGCACGGCGTTGCGGACGCTTATCTCGGCCGCGTCGGCGCATACGGGGAGCCCCGACTGGGCGAATATCTGAGCAGTTCCGAGCGCGCGGAGAAAGCTCGTCTTGCCGGCGGTGTTCGCCCCGCGGATGAGCACGCCGTCCATATTGCCGTCGACCTCGATGGAGTTGGTGACGATGGTGTCGACGCCCTCCTCGATGAGCTGGATATCATAGATATCAGTCACGCGGAAGCAGTCGTTCTCGGCGGCGACGACCTTCGGCATGCACATGCCCATACCCGCCTCGCGGAGATATTTGCACAGCGCAAGGCCGCTGTCGTAGAAGCTGAGCTCGCCGGAGAGGCCGCGGAAAAACTCATAGATATCGCCGGTGATGCCGCTCATGACGGAATAGACCTCGTAGAGCGCCTCGTTGAGTATCTTCATGGCCTCCTCGACGTGGAGCTGGCCCATGGATATCTCCGGGGAGTCGTCCGCGTTCTGCGCGCGGCCTATGCTGCCGATGAGCTTCTTTATGGACTTGCCGAGAGACTTGCTCTCTATCTCGGATATCTCGGCGAGCGACGCGCGGCGGACGGTCATGGTGTCGTCCGTGCCGACCTTGATGCGGAATTCATAGCTCGATACGTTGTCGCGCTGGAACATCTCGCCTATCTTGGATATCTCGTCGAGCGACTCGTTGACCGTCATCTCCGAGCAGAACTGCTTTATGCCCTTGAGACCCTCGGACTTGACGTCGTATTTGTCGACGGCGTCGGATATGGCCTTGAAATACGATACCGTGCTGCGGGCGAAGGTCGACGTCGCGCGGAGCGAGTCGTACGTGCAGTCGAGAAGGCCCTTGACCGTGCTCGGCACGCCGTAGGTATAGATGCTCGTGCACATCTCGTGCCAGTCGGACTGGAGAGAATCGTAGCTCTTGAATATCATGCGGAGCTCCTCAAGGAGCTTCGGCATGGCGACGAAATCGACGAGGATATCCTGCCTGTACTTGATGTCCTCGGGCGATTTGAGCGGCTGCTTGAGAGTCTCGAGAAAATAGCTGAAGCTGTCGCTGTTGCGGCAGAAGCGCTTCGCGGCGCGGTCTATGGCGAGATCGTACACCGTGTTGCTCATTTCATCATAGCCGACGGTGTCTCTCGCGTCCTCGACGTAGTTTCGAAACAGCAGGGAAAATTTCATGCCCTCACTCCCTTTCTGCCGGGAAACGGCGGTCGAGCGCTTCCTCGGTCATGCCGTACTTGCGGAGGATATCCTCTGCAAACGAGCTGTCGGAGGCGCGGCGGCGCGCGATGCGGTACGTCCTGCGGTTGGCGTCGCTCTCGTCGACTATGACGGAGAGGAACGGGATGCGGGACTCCCCTATCGCGTGCTGATGGGTGATGTAGATGCCGAAGCTGCCGCTGTCGTAAAACTGCTCGGCGAGCCGCTCGGTGAGCCCGACTGCGAGCTCCTCGCTCGTGGTCGAGTACGTTTCGTTGAGCAGGACGAGGGAATTGCCGCCGTGGCGCGCGACTATGTCCTTTATGCGGCGCTGCTCGTCGGCGAAACGGCCCTCGCTGTCGAAGCGCTCGTCGCGCGGGAAGTGCGTGAACACGCCCTCGAGCGGATATATCTTCGCGCTGTCGGCGCATATCGGGCAGCCGGAGAGAAACAGCGAGACGGCTATGCCTACGCCGCGGAGATACGTCGTCTTGCCGCCGCCGTTGGCGCCGGTGAGGTAGAAAAACGGCTCCTCGTCGCTGAAAAGCGCGTCGTTGGGGATGATGTTCGTCTCCTCCTTGGCGAGAAGCGATATGTCGCGTATGCCGCGGATATCGATGACGCGCTCCTGCGAAAGCCCGGGCATGCATACGGGCATGCCGAGAGCGCGGACCCTGTCCATCAGGCGGGATATCTCGATATAGAAGCCGAGCTCCGGCCCGTAGCGCAGGAACTGCTCGGAAAAGAGGTCTGAGTTTTCCTCATAGAACTTCTTGAAGACCGTGAAGTCCTCCGGGAACAAAAGCGAGAGCGCGTTTACTATGCGGGGATTGAGGTGCTCCTCGATGTCGCGCGTCACGCGAACGTCTTTGAGACCGAGGTCCTCGGCGGCTTTTTTTAGCCGCTCGACTATCGTTATATCGTCGCAGCGGCGCACCCAGAGCTCCTCGCCGCGCTCGCGAAAGCACGATACGCGGACCTTGTCGAGGCGCGGGAGCATGTCCTCGCAGGCCGCGGCGACCGACGCCATGCGCTCGTCGGAGAGTTCCTTCGAGAAGAACTCCCTGAAGCGGCCCGCGAAAAAGCCCTCGCCCGGCGCTTTCGCCGCGCCGTCATAGAAGCTCATCATGTGGCAGATCATGGCGCAGTATATGTAGTGGCGCTCGTTGTCGCATCTGGCGCGGTCGAGAGCGCCACGAAGACGCTTTACCTCTCCGGCCGTGGACGCCAGCTTTTCATAGCAGAGTCTCGTCTCCGCGTCCTCAAGCGAAGTGAACATCTCCTGACGGAGAGGGATGTCGGCAGGCTCGCACATGCGGCTCATCGCGTCGAGCGCGGCGTCGCCGACGAGCAGGCTGAGCTTGAGATCGACGAAAACGTCTCTGTCTATGACCCGCCCCGACGGGCGGGAGCTGAAGATCAAACTCGGATAATCCATGCGCTCACCTTAGTTGAGGAAGTCCTTGAGCTTCTTGCTGCGCGAGGGATGGCGCAGCTTGCGAAGGGCCTTGGCCTCTATCTGACGGATGCGCTCACGGGTGACGTTGAACTCCTTGCCGACCTCCTCAAGGGTGCGGGTGCGGCCGTCCTCGATGCCGAAGCGCAGGCGCAGGACCTTCTCCTCGCGCGGGGTCAGCGTCGAGAGGACGCTCATGAGTTGCTCGCGCAGGAACGTGAAGGACGCGGCCTCGGAGGGCTCGGAGGCGCCCTCGTCCTCTATGAAGTCGCCGAGGTGGCTGTCCTCCTCCTCGCCTATCGGCGTCTCGAGGCTGACAGGCTCCTGAGCGATCTTGAGTATGTCGCGTATCTTCTCGCCGGGCATGTTCATCGCCTCGGCGACCTCCTCGGGCGTCGGATCGTGTCCGAGCGCCTGCAGTAGCTGACGGGAGACGCGGATGACCTTGTTGAGAGTCTCAACCATGTGCACCGGAATACGTATAGTCCTCGCCTGATCGGCTATGGCGCGGGTTATGGCCTGGCGTATCCACCAGGTGGCGTACGTGGAGAACTTATAACCCTTGGTATAGTCGAATTTTTCAAC
>JAFZAM010000007.1 GCA_017557265.1 Oscillospiraceae bacterium
GAGCCGCAGTATCGCGCGGACGGTCGTCGTCTTGCCCGTCCCGGGTCCTCCCGTCAGCGCCATGACGCCGCAGACGGCGGCCGCGCGGACGGCGTTTCGCTGTCCGAGGGCGAGCTTGAGGCCCATGTCGCGCTCGCATTCGGCTATGAGCGCGTCGGCGTCCACTCCCCTTTTACTCACGGCGGGACCGCTCATCTCAAGCAGGCGCGCTGCGACGTAGGTCTCGGCGCGGTAGAGCGAGGCGAGGTACACGGCGTCCCTTCCGGCTATGGTGTCGAACACGACGGAGCCCGCCTTCTCAAGCTCGTCCAGCGCGCTCGCGACCGCGTCCGCGCCGACGCCGATGAGCTGTGTCACGGCGGCTGTGAGCCGCTCACGCGGTATGAAGCTGTGGCCGTTGTCGAGATTGAACGCGAGCTCGTAAACGACGGCGGCCTGCACCCTCTCGGGCGCGTCGCCGTCGAAGCCGAGGGCGAGCGCGAAGGCGTCCGCCTCGGCGAATTCCGCGCCGACGTACTCGTCGGTCAGGACGTAGGGGTTGTCCAGCAGGGCGGCGCGGGAATCCTCGCCGTAGAGCCTGTAGAGCCGGATCGCGTAGCGAAGCTTGATGCCGTTTTCGGCGAAAAAGTCCATGAGGCGGCGCAGCGCCGTCTGGCTGCGGAAGGACTTGACGATGTCGTTCGCCTTCTTCTCGCCTATGCCCCTTATCTGCGCTATCTTCTCCGGCGAGGACTCGAGCACGTCGAGCACGTCCGCGCCGAAGCGGTCTATTAGCTCGCGCGCCGTCGCGGGGCCGACCCCGCGGACCGCGCCGGAGGAGAGATAGGCGAAGAGGTCGTCGAGGGACTCCGGCATGGAGCGCTCGACCGTCTCTGCCTTGAACTGGTCGCCGTGGAAGGGGTGCTTAGCCCAGCTGCCGGTCAGCTCGAGGCGCTCGCCCGCGACGGCGGCGGGTATAGTCCCGACCACGGTCACGACGGCGCCGTCGTCGCAGCGGAGCCGGAGGACGGTGTAGCCGTTCTCCTCGTTGCGGTATATGACGCTGTCCACGCTGCCGGAAAGCAGCTCAGGGTCTCTGTCCATTCTTTCCCTCCGAAAGAGTTATCCCGCCGTAGCGCCGCGCGAGCATGCGCGCGGTATCGAGCGCGTCCGGGCTCATCCCCTCGTCGACGAGCTCGAGCCTCATCGGCAGCCTGCCGCTGTCGCCGAGGCGCACGAGGCCCCTGACGGTGCTCTCGAGGTCCGGGGCGTCGCCGGATACAGAGAGCAGGACGCTTATCTTCTCGCCCTTCCCCGGTCTGACGGGGAGAACGAGCCTGTCATAGAGATACGTCAGCGCGAACGTCGCCGCGCCGGCGGTCAGTATCGTCGCGATGGCATACATAAGCCGCATCGTCTTCGCCTCCGGCACATCCTATGCCGGAGCGCGGCGGCGCGTCAGCCGAAAATGCCGAGAAAGCCGTAGGTCAGCGTCGTGATGAGCACGGCGGCGATGACGACGCCCGCGAATATGCTCAAAACGGCGTTGCGAAGGCGCACGTTCAGGAGCGCCGCGAGCAGTCCGCCCGTCCACGCGCCCGTGCCGGGAAGCGGCACGGCGACGAAGAGGATGAGGCCGAGTATCTCCGAGTGGTAGACGACTCTGCGGCGCTTCATCGTCTTTTCTATCCGTCTGTCGACCCACCGGGAGAGGCGCTCGCTCTTTGTCTTCAGCCACTCGAACACGCGCCTTATGAACAATACCACGAACGGCACCGGGACCATGTTGCCCGCTATGGAGACGAGCATGCTGTACCACGGGGGCAGGCCGAGGCCGACGCCGAGCGGTATCGCGCCGCGAAGCTCGACGACGGGGATCATCGAGACGAGAAAGGTCGCGAGAGTGCGGCCGAAAAACGTCTCGGTCAGCCATATATAGGCGTCGGTGCCCGTAAGCCATTCCATGAGATTACTCCAGTCGTTTCTTCAGATACTGCCCCGTATAGCTGCCGGGGACCTGCGCGACCTCCTCGGGGGTGCCGCAGCAGACGACTTCGCCGCCCTTGTCCCCGCCCTCGGGGCCGAGGTCGATTATATAGTCGGCGGTCTTTATGACGTCGAGATTGTGCTCGATAATCATGACGGTGTTGCCGGCGTCGACGAGCTTGCCGAGGACGCTCAGGAGCTTCTTCACGTCGTCGGAGTGCAGCCCCGTCGTCGGTTCGTCGAGGACGTACATCGTCGAGCCCGTCGCCTGACGGGCGAGCTCGGTCGCGAGCTTGACGCGCTGCGCCTCGCCGCCGGAGAGCGTCGTCGAGGGCTGTCCGAGCTTTATATAGCCGAGGCCGACGTCCGAGAGCGCCTTGAGCCGCTGGTATATCTTCGGCATGTTCGCGAAGAACTCGAGCGCCTCGTCGACGGTCATGTCGAGGACCTCGTAGATGTTCGCGCCCTTATAGCGCACCTCGAGGGTCTCGCGGTTGTAGCGTCTGCCCTTGCAGACGTCGCAGGGGACGTAGATATCCGGCAGGAAGTGCATTTCGACCTTGACGAGTCCGTCGCCGGAGCAGGCCTCGCACCTGCCGCCCCTGACGTTGAAGGAGAAGTGTCCGGGCGCATAGCCGCGCGCCCTCGCGTCGGGCGTCGAGGCGAAGACCTCGCGGATGTCGTTGAAAACTCCGGTGTACGTCGCGGGATTGGAGCGCGGCGTGCGCCCTATGGGCGACTGGTCGATGTCGATGACCTTGTTGAGATTTTCGACGCCCTCCATCGAATCGAACCTGCCCGGCTTTATCTTCATGCGGGAGAGCTCGGCCGCGAGCGCCTTGTATATGACCATGTTGACCAGCGAGGACTTCCCGCTCCCGGAGA
Source organism: Oscillospiraceae bacterium (assembly GCA_017557265.1). GTDB lineage: Bacteria > Bacillota > Clostridia > Oscillospirales > Oscillospiraceae > RGIG7949. Next base: position 2,851 of record JAFZAM010000007.1, read on the forward strand.
CGCCCGTCACGCAGGTCATCGCGCCGAGCGGAATGGTCACGTCGATGTTCTTGAGGTTGTTTTCCGCCGCGCCGCGTACGGTCAGGAACTTGCCGTTGCCGGGCCTTCTCGTCTTCGGTACGGGGATGCTCAGCTCGCCGCTGAGGTACTTGCCCGTTATCGAGGCAGGGTTTTTCATTATCTCCTTCGCCGTGCCCGTAGCGACGACCTCGCCGCCGTGCACGCCCGCCCCGGGGCCTATATCGACGATGTAGTCCGCCTCGAGCATGGTCTCCTCGTCGTGCTCGACGACGATGAGGGAGTTGCCGAGGTCGCGCAGGCGCTTGAGCGTGTCGAGGAGCTTGACGTTGTCGCGCTGGTGCAGACCGATGGAGGGCTCGTCGAGGATATAGAGGACGCCCATGAGCGAGCTCCCTATCTGCGTGGCGAGGCGTATGCGCTGGCTCTCGCCGCCGGAGAGCGTCCCCGCGCGGCGCGAGAGGGTCAGATAGTCGAGCCCGACGCTGCAGAGGAAGCCGAGCCGCTCGCGTATCTCCTTGAGGATGCGGTCGGCTATGACGGCCTGCTGCCCCTCAAGCTTGAGAGAGTCTATGAAGTCGAGCTCCTGCTTGACGGGAAGCTCCGTAAACTCCGTTATATTCAGCCCGCCGACCGTGACGGCGAGCACCTCGTCCTTGAGCCTGCGGCCGCGGCACTTTTCGCAGGGATGCTCGTTCATGTACTGCTCGAGCTCGTCGCGCATGGCGGGGCTCTGCGTCTCGCGGTAGCGGCGCTCGAGGTTGTTGACTATGCCCTCGAAGGGCTGGTTGAGCGTCCCGACGCCGCGCTCGCGCTCATAGCGCAAAACGAGCTTTTCGCCCTTCGTGCCGTAGAGTATGGCGTCGAGAGCCTCGGGCGGGATGTCGCGTATGGGGTCGGTCAGCTTGAACCGATAGCGCTTGGCGAGCGCCTCGAAGTACATGCGGGAGATGCTGTCGTTTTTGACGTTGCCCCAGTTCGAGGCGCATATCGCGCCCTCCATGATGGACAGCGACGGATTCGGGATGACGAGGTCGGGGTCGACGGAGAGCTGCGTGCCTATGCCGCCGCACTCCGGGCAGGCCCCGTAGGGGTTGTTGAACGAAAACGTCCTCGGGGCGACCTCCTCGAGGGAGATGCCGCACTCCTCGCAGGCGTAGTTCTGTGAAAACAGCAGCTCGCGCTCCTCGCCGACGACGTCGATGACGACGATGCCCTTGGCGAGGGCGAGCGCGGTCTCGACGCTGTCCGTCATGCGGCGGATTATATCCGGCTTGATGACGAGGCGGTCTACGACGATCTCGATGCTGTGCTTGGTGTTCTTATTGAGCTTTATCTCCTCATAGAGGTCGTAGGTGATGCCGTCGACTCTCGCGCGGGCGTAGCCGCTCTTGCGCGCGTCCTCGAACACCTTGGCGTACTCGCCCTTGCGCGCGCGGACGACCGGAGCGAGGATCTGCACCCTCGTCCCCTCCTCGAGCTTCATGGCCTGGTCGACGATCTGGTCGACGGTCTGCTTTTTTATCTCGCGGCCGCACTTCGGGCAGTGAGGGACGCCGACGCGCGCCCAGAGAAGGCGGAGATAGTCGTATATCTCCGTTACGGTGCCGACGGTCGAGCGCGGGTTTTTGGAGGTCGTTTTCTGGTCGATGGAAATGGCGGGAGAAAGCCCGTCTATATAGTCGAGATCGGGCTTTTCCATCTGTCCGAGGAACTGCCTCGCATAGGACGAGAGCGATTCGACGTAGCGGCGCTGGCCCTCGGCGTATATCGTGTCGAAGGCGAGCGAGGACTTACCGCTGCCGGACAGGCCCGTGAATACGACGAGCTTGTCGCGCGGTATCTCGAGGTCTATATTCTTGAGGTTGTTGGTCCTCGCGCCCTTTATGAAGATCGTTTCACGCATTTTCGGATACCCCCGCGGCGGCGCGCCTGCGCCCGCCGTTTGCGTTGGACAGCATCAGCTTTATCCTGTTTTCCTGGTTTATGCGCGTCGCGCCCGGGTCGTAGTCGACGGCGACGATGTTGCTCTGCGGGAAGTCGTCCTTGAGCGCGCGGAGCATGCCCTTGCCGACGATGTGGTTCGGCAGGCAGCCGAAGGGCTGCGCGCAGACGATGTTGGTCGTCCCGTCGTGGATGAGCTCGAGCATCTCGGCCGTCAGCAGCCAGCCCTCGCCCATCTTGTTGCCCACGCCGAGGTAGTCCGCGGCGAGCTTTCTCAGATGCTCGAAGTCGCCCGGGACGCGGAAGCCCGCTCCGCCGACGGCGGCGAGCATCGCGTGCTGGCACTTCTCGACGTACGCCTTAAGGCGGCGCACGACGAGCTTTTTCAGAGCGCTGCCGCCGTAGAGGTCGACGTCGGCCTCCCTGTTGAATATCTTGAAGATGACGAAGTCCGTAAGGCCGGGCACGACCGGCTCCGCGCCCTCTCCGAGCAGGAGCTTTTCGAGCTCGTTGTTGCCGAGGGGCGAATACTTGATGTAAATCTCGCCGACGACGCCGACGCGCGGCTTCGTCACGCTTTTGCGCTCTATTTTCGCAAAATCGGCGGCTATTAGCTCGCAGTTTGCCTTCATGGCCTTGTCGGTCAGGCTGCCGGAGCGCGCGAAGCCCTCGACGAGGCGCTTTTCCCACGCTTTCACGAGCGCGTCCGTCTCGCCGGCCTTCGCCTCGTACGGCCTGCACTGGTTGGCGAGCATGACGATGATGTCGCCGTACATGATGCAGTAGATAAAGCGCCGTATCAGCCGCAGATTGAGGCTGAAGCCGGGGTTTTTCTCGAGGCCGGAGAGGTTTAGCGAGACGACGGGTACGTTCTCGAGCCCCGCCTTCTTCAGCGCCTTGCGCAGAAGGTGGATGTAGTTCGAGGCGCGGCAGCCGCCGCCCGTCTGCGTTATGAGCAGGCCGACCCTGTCCTTGTCGTACTTGCCGCTGTTGACGGCCTCGATGAGCTGGCCGATGACGAGCAGCGCCGGGTAGCAGGTGTCGTTATGGACGTATTTGAGCCCCGTGTCGACTATGCCCCGGTGGTTCGTCGTCAGCATCTCGCACTTATATCCCTCGCGGCGCAGGACCTCCGCCATCATGCCGAAGTGGACCGGCAGCATCTGCGGGATGAGCAGCGTGTATTCCCGCTTCATCTCCTTCGTGAAGAGAAGGCGGCCGTTGGAGTCGTATTCGAGCTTCGCCATCAGCCCCGCCTCCCTTCGCGCGACTCGCACGCGGCGAGCATGCTGCGCAGTCTTATCCTGACCGCGCCGAGATTGGAGATGTCGTCTATCTTGATCGGCGTATAGAGCCTGCCCGCGCTCTCCATGATGTCGCGCACCTCGTCGGACGTGATCGCGTCCGTCCCGCAGCCGAAGGAGATGAGCTGTATGAGCTCCGCGTCGCTCTGCTGCGCCGTCCAGCGCGCGGCGTCGTACATGCGCGCCTGATACGTCCACTGGTTGAGGATATGGCGCGGCGCCTTCGAAACGAGGCCGTTTACGCCGTCCTCGCTGACGACGACCATGTCGAGCGAGCTGATGAGCTCGTCTATGCCGTGGTTTATCTCGGGGTCGGCGTGGTACGGGCGCCCGGCGACGACGGCGATGCGCTTGCCGTTTGCGCGGGCGTAGTCTATATACTCCGCGGCGAGCGCGCGGACCCTGTCCTTGTACGCGCCGTAGGCGGCGTAGGCGCGGCGCACTGCGGCCTTCGTCTCGGACGCGGGCACGCCCATCGTCTCCGCCATGTACGCGGAGAAGCGCTTTTCAAAGTCCTTCGGTCTGTGCAGGCCGACGTAGATATCTATATAGCGGACCTTCTTGAGCTCGGTCACGTTCGCGCCGAGCAGCTCGGGATAGTACGCCACGACCGGGCAGTTATAGTTGTTGTCGCCCTTGCCCTCGTCGAAGTTATAGGACATGCATGGGTAGAATATCGTCTCCACGCCCGCGTTTATGAGCGAGAGGACGTGCCCGTGCATGAGCTTGGCGGGATAGCAGACCGTGTCGGACGGGATGGTGCTCTGCCCGAGCTTGAAGAGCTCGCGCGAGGATACCGGGGACAGCGCGACCTCGAAGTTGAGCGCCGTGAACAGTTCGAACCAGAACGGCAGGTTCTCGAACATGTTCAGGCCCATCGGGATTCCGATAACGCCCCTCTCGCCCGTCCCGGCGCCCTTGCCGCAGAGCTTGGCGAGCATCTCGCGCTTGGCTCTGAAGAGGTTCGGGAGCTCGGACTTTTCGCCGCCGAGCGGCTTGGAGCAGCGGTTGCCGGAGATGAAGCGGCGGCCGCCGTCGAAGGTGTTGACGGTCAGGCTGCATCTGTTCGTGCAGCCGTGGCAGGTCGTCGGCTTGGCGGTATGCGTGAAAGTTTTGAGCTCGCCCGCTGTCAGGATAGTGCTCTCGCGCATGCCGGAATCGGCGGCGTAGAGCGCGGCGCCGTAAGCGCCCATAAGGCCGGCTATGACGGGGCGCGTGACGTTTCGCCCGAGCTCCTTTTCAAAGCCGCGGAGCACCGCGTCGTTGAGGAACGTCCCGCCCTGGACGACGATGTTCTTCCCGAGGTCGTCGGCCGAGGCGGCGCGGATGACCTTGTATATGGCGTTTTTGACGACGGAGACGGAGAGGCCGGCGGAGATGTCCGCGACGCTCTTGCCCTCTTTCTGCGCCTGCTTGACGGAGGAGTTCATGAAGACCGTGCAGCGCGAGCCGAGGTCGGCCGGGCTCTTATCCATTATGCCCAGCTCGGCAAATTCCTTTATGTCGTAGCCGAGAGCGCGCGCGAAGGACTCGACGAAGCTCCCGCAGCCGGACGAGCAGGCCTCGTTGAGCATGATGCTGTCTACGGCGCCGTTTCTTATCTTGAAGCACTTCATGTCCTGCCCGCCGATGTCGATGATGAAGTCGACGTCGGGGTCGAAATGGCGCGCGGCGCGGTAGTGCGCGACGGTCTCGACGAGGGACTTGTCAAGTCTGAAAGCGTTTTTGATGAGCTCCTCGCCGTAGCCCGTGACGGCGGCGCCCCATACGGCGATGCGGTCGCCGCAGGCGGCGTAGAGCTTCTCGAGCTCGCCCTTGACGAGCGCGACGGGCGCGCCGAGGTTCGAGCCGTAGTAGGACCAGAGTATCTCGCCCTCCGGCGTTATGAGGACGAGCTTCGTCGTCGTGCTGCCGGCGTCTATGCCGAGGTACGCGCCGCCCTCGTAGGAGGCCATGTCGCGCATGACGGGGGTCGCGCTGGCGTGGCGCGCCCTGAACTCGGCATACTCCTCCTCGCTCTCGAAGAGCGGCGGCAGGCTCGCCGTAGTCGTCACGACGTTGACGCTCTCGCGCAGCTTCGTTATTAGGCTCTCGCAATCGGTCTTTTCATAGCCGTCGGAGCAGAGCGCCGCGCCTATGGCGGCGTAGTTCTCCGCGTTTTCGGGGAATACCGCGTGCTCCGCGTCGAGGCCGAGCGTCTCCGTAAAGCGCAGGCGCAGGCCCTTCTGGAAGGTCAGCGGACCGCCGAGGAAGACTATCTTTCCCTTCAGCTCTCGCCCCTGCGTAAGACCGGAGACCGTCTGGTCGACGACAGCCTGATATATCGAGGCGGCGAGGTCCTCCTTGCGGCCACCCTGATTGAGTATCGGCTGGATGTCGGATTTGGCGAACACGCCGCAGCGCGAGGCGATCGGGTATATCTTCTCGCAGCCCGCCGAAAGGCGGTCGAGCTCCTCGACGGTGACGTTCAGCAGCGTCGCCATCTGGTCTATGACCGCGCCGGTGCCGCCCGCGCAGGAGCCGTTCATGCGCTCCTCGAGGCTGTTGCCGAAGAAAATTATCTTCGCGTCCTCGCCGCCGAGCTCGATGACGGCGTCCGCGTCCGGTACGTTCGCGTCCACGGCGGCGGCCGTCGCGAAAACCTCCTGCACGAACGGTATGCCCGTCGCCTTGGAGACGCCGAGGCCCGCCGAGCCGGTTATGGCGGCGTATATCTCGGCCCCGCCGACGACGGCGCGAGCCTCGTCGAGCTGCTCCGCGGCCTTCTCGCGGACGCGCGAGAAGTGGCGCTCGTATTTTTTGAACACGAGCTCCCCGCTCTCGCTCAGTATGGCGGTCTTGACCGTGGTCGAACCGATGTCTATCCCTATCCTGTATGCCATTTGACACCTCTGTGCGTATTCGTCCGGCGCGTCAGGCGGCGCGGAGCTCCGGACGGACGAAGCGCGTTATTATCGCGGCTGCCTCGACGCGGGAGACGGAAGCGTCGCCGTTAAAGCGCAGCTGACCCGTTCCGCGAAGTATGCCCGCGCGGTAAAGTGCGTAAATGTAGTTTACATAATCTTGTTCGCCGTACACGTCCGGGATGCTCCCGTCCGCCACCTCGACGACGGCCTCGAGCTCCTCCGGCGGGAAAACTTCCGCGAGGGCCGTGACGAAGCCCCTGCGGTCGAGCGCGGCGGCCGGATCGGCCGGGACCTCGGAAATAAGACCGTTATCGAGCGCGTAAGCCAGATACGGCGCGAACCAGTCCTCCGGGCACGGCTCGAAATCGAGGCTCCCCGTCGTATAGACGCTGTGCAGCCTCGCGGCTATGGCTATCGCCTGCGCGGCGGTCACGGGGCCGTCCGTGCCGAACTCGGCCTCGCCGTATCCGTTCAAAAGCCCCAATTCAAACGTTTTTATGACGTTTTCGTAGTACCAGTCGGACTCGTCCACGTCCTCGAAAAAGCCTATGTAGCGCCGTTTTTCGACGAACGCGGCCATTCCTGCAACCGGCTCCTCCGGCTCGGCGTCCGCTTCTTCCGCGGGCTCGTCCGCTCCCTCGAACGCGAAGTATACCGGCTCGCTCTCCACGCCCTTGTGGAAAGCTTTGACCGTGAAGGAGAAGGGCTCGTCCGAATAGAGCTCCTTGCCGCTCTTGAAGGCGGGGCGCGCGTCTTCGAGCGCGTTCGAGCCCTCGGCAACGGCGAGCCTGACGTTTTCGTCCGCGGAATCTATCCTCACGCGGTAGCCTCCCTCGCCCTCCGCAAGTGCGGTCACGACGGGCGTCAGCTCCTCAGGTCGGTAGACATAATATGTCTCGTCCGCTCTCACGAACGCGCCGTCCTCAAGCCGGTACCAGAGCTCGCCTATCGAGTTTTCGACCGAGGCGGCAACTTGCAGATGCTCCGTCTCGCCGTAAGTCGCGGCGGCGTACTTCGGCTTGGCGTACGGCTTCGAGTATGCGGTGATCGCAGAGCCCGCGGCTGCGACGACGCGGTCGTCGGGCGCGTATTCGGGCGCGTACCTCGCGCCGCAGACCGCGCACTTATCCTCGCAGCCGAGCGTATATATGTGCCGCGCGCATATCGCGGCGCCCTCAGCGCCGGTCGTGTACCACGCGACGCCGTAATATAAAATGTGTATGTCGGGGTGGACTGAGTCGTCCTCGTCGACGTTATAGCCCGTCGCGCGCTCGTAGCGGCGCAGACGGACGGCGTTTTCCGTGTTGCCCTCGACAGTGTAGATGTAATCGTCGTCGGCGCGGTAGACTATGGCGACGTGGTCGGCGTCCTTCCACTCGTTGTTGTCGACGAAGGCTATATCGCCGGGAAGCGGCTCGCGGAAGGCGAACTGAACGTAAATCAGGCCGAACGGAGAGGCGCTGGCCCTGTTATAGGTATGTATGATGTCGCGCGAGATGCGCGCGTTGCGGGCGCACCACGTGAAGAAGACGGCGCACCAGGCGTAATTGTCGCCGGCGGCCTCCCAGCCGTAGTAATTAAGGTTGTACTCGGTGCAGTTGCCCTCGGAATCCGGGTCGGAGCCGGTGTAGTCGCCGAGCTCGCCCTCGTGGTAGCCTACCTGCGAGAGCGCGACGTTGACGAGGTCCGTCCGCTGCACGCCCGTCAGCTGCACGTCGATAAGCCGCTCGTAATAGGGCGACGACATATAGCCCTCCGAGAACGAATAGGCCGGCTCGAGCGCCACGGCCAGCGTCGCGGGAAGGAGCAGTATTAAAATGAGGGCGATCGCGGCCGTTCTTCTGAGCATTTTTCTTCTCCACAGAGTATTTCAAGATATTGTATCAAATTCTGCGGTGCAAAACAACATTTTAAGCAAGAAAACAGAACAAAAAAAGCAGGAAAGAGCATTTACTCTTTCCTGCTTTGTGTTGGCGTCGACCAATTTTCCCGGGACGTCGCCGTCCAAGTATCGTAGGCACTGCTGAGCTTAACTGCCGTGTTCGGAATGGGAACGGGTGGACCCTCAGCGTCATAGACACCAACTATGATCACGGCCATAGACCGTAATACTTTTTGTTTCCCTGCGGGGCGTACACCCCGCAGGGTGGTACACCATCAGGGACTCGAACCCTGGACACCCTGATTAAGAGTCAGGTGCTCTACCAACTGAGCTAATGGTGCTCATCTTGAGTCTGAGCTAATGGTGCTCATGGGCTTTTCGGGAATGTGGTGACCCGTGGGAGAGTCGAACTCCCGATTCAGGCGTGAGAGGCCTGCGTCTTGACCACTTGACCAACGGGCCGCGCCTTCCAC
>JAFZAM010000074.1 GCA_017557265.1 Oscillospiraceae bacterium
CACGACGTCTATACCGGCGTCGCCGTCGCCTTCGACGGCAAAATGCTCCGCGCCTGCCGGCGCACGGCCGTATATTTCCGCGAGCTTACGGACGCCGAGATCGCGGCCTACGTCGCGACGGGCGAGCCGATGGACAAGGCCGGCGCCTACGGGGCGCAGGGCCTCGGAGCGCTTTTCATCGACAGGATAGACGGAGATTTCTTCAACGTCATGGGACTGCCCCTGTGCCTGACCGGAAGGCTTCTGGCCGAGGCGGGGATAAAGGTCCTGCGGGAGATGCCATGAAAAACTTCTTTCGAAAAAAAGGCGTCAGGGTCGCGATAGTGCTGGTCGCCGTGCTGGCGGTCATCCTCGCCTCTGCGCTCATAATGGATTCCGGCGCGAACGTCGCCGACGGCTCCGTGCGCACGCTGACGGGCCCCGCCGAGCGCGCGCTCACGTGGGTCGTGCGCCAGCTCGAGCACGTCTACGGCTATATGTTCAAGTACGACGAGCTCGTCGAGGAGAACGCCGAGCTGCGCGCGAAGATACTCGAGATGCAGGACGAGGTCCGCAAGAGCGAATCGACCAACGAGGAAAACGCCCTCCTGCGCCAGCTCCTCAAGCTCAGCGAGGTGCGCCCCGAGCTCGACTTCGAGATGGCCTCGATAACGTCGTGGAGCGCCTCGACGTGGTCCTCGAGCTTCGTCATCAACAGAGGCACCCGAGCGGGCATCGAGCTCTATGACTGCGTAGTGACGGAGACCGGCTGCCTCGTCGGGCAGGTCGTCGCCGTCACGGGCACGACCGCGACCGTCCGCACGCTCGTCGACTCCTCCACGTCCATAGGCGCCTATATAGGCCGCACGGGCATCGCCGCCGTCGCCGAGGGCGACTACGACACCATGCACGAGGGCGTCCTCAAGCTCTCGTACCTGCCCGACGGCGCGCTCGTCTACAACGGCGACACCGTCCTCACCTCCGGCAGCGGCGAGGTCTTCCCGCCCGACATCGTCATCGGCGAGATAACCGCCATGAAGGTCGACGAGGGCGGCTTTACCGAGTACGGCATCATCGAGCCAGCAGTGCAGCTGGCCTCGCTGACCCACGTCTTCGTCATCAAGGACTTCACCTACACGGCCGACGACTCCGAACTCCCCGAGGGGACGGAGCTCCCCTCCGAGGGAGAACCGGTCGAGGGCGGCGAAGGCGCCGTCGTCCCGGACGAGGGCTGACCCGATCAAGTTTAAGCATTTTCGCGCAGAGGTTCATAAATGGCAAAGGACACGCTCAAAAGGATAATAAGCCACGCCGTCATCGTGCTCGTGGCGTATCTGCTTCAGGCCGCCTTCTTCTCGGGCCTGAAGGTGGGCGGAGCCGCGCCTCTCATCCTCCCGCTCGTCGCCGTCGGCATAGGTCTTTTCGACGGCGGGCTCTGGGGCGGTATATGGGGCATCGTCTGCGGCCTGCTGTGCGACGTGTCGCTGACCGACAGCGGCTCGCTCTTTACGGTATACCTCGCGATAGCCGGCTTTTTCACGGGCTTTCTCTCCGAATTCGTGCTCGCGCGCGGCTTCCCCTCGTTCTTCACGGTGTCGCTCGTGACGCTCGTCATCGCGGCGCTGCTGCAGCTCGCGGGCCCGTTTTTCTACCACGGCGCGCCGCTTTCCGTCCTCTGGAAGCCCGCGCTCATCCAGGTCGTCTATTCCGCGCTCTTCATTCTGCCCGTCTATTACCCCGTCCACCGCGCGACCCGCTCCACGCGCCGCGTGCGCATATAGGAGGCTCCCATGCAGCAAAAGAAGCTTTTCAAGCCCATACGCATAGCCCTGCTCATCCTGCTGCCGCTCATCTTCGCGGCGGTCTGCGCCATGGCGCTCTACGACCTGCAGATAGTAAACGGCGCCGCGTATCTTGAAAAATCCCAGAATACGATAGTCACCCGCGAGCGCATAGAGGCCTCGCGCGGGATAATTCTCGACCGCTACGGCCGCACCCTCGTCTCCAACCGCATAACCTACCGCGTCGTCGTCTCGCGCACCGAGCTCGTCGCGGGAGGCCGCCCGAACGAGGACCTGCTCACTCTGATATCCTGCGCGGACAGGCTCGGCCTTACCTACGAGGAGACGCTGCCGGTCTCGAAGACGGCGCCCTTTACCTATACCGAGCCCGAGAGCGAGACCGTCGAAAAGCGGCTCAAGGACTATATAGACCACTTCGATCTCGACGACGACATCTCCGCGCCGAAGCTCATCGAGTACATGCGCCGGCACTACTCCATCCCGGAGAGCTTCACCGACGAGCAGGCGCGCCTCGCGGCGGGGCTCCGCTGGGAGCTCGAGCTGCGCTCGCTCTTCTCCATCCCCGAATACGTCTTCTCCGACGACGCGGACATCGACCTCATCAGCATGATAGGCGAGAACAACCTCTCCGGCGTCAACGTCGTCAAGACCGCCGCGCGCACCTACCACACCGAATACGCCCCGCACATCCTCGGCTACATAGGCCTCATGAGCCCCGAGGACTACGAGGTCTATAAATCCGAGGGCTATCCCATGGACGCGACCATAGGCAAGGCCGGCGTCGAGCGCACGTTCGAGAGCATACTGCACGGCACGGACGGCGTCATGACCATAACGCGCGACTCCTCCGGCAACATCACCTCCCTCGTCACGGACAAGGAGCCCGTCCCCGGCGACAACATCGTCCTGACGCTGGACATCCAGCTCCAGCAGGCGGCCGAGGACGCCCTCTCGAGCACGATAGCCCAGATAAACGCCAACCGCCTCGAGGAGTTCAAGGAAAAGGGCACGCCCTATACCGAGGTCTCCGCCGGCGCCGTCGTCGCCATCGAGGTTGGGACGGGCGACGTGCTCGCGAGCGCGACGTACCCGAGCTACGACCCGGCGAAGTTCAAGGACTACGACTACTACCAGTCCCTGCTCGCCGACCCGCGCCTCCCGCTCTTCAACAGGGCCCTGCAGGGCACCTACTCCCCCGGCTCGACCTTCAAGATAGTGACCGCCGTCGCGGGCCTCGACGAGCACGTCATCTCGACCGGCGAGAAGATACTCGACGAGACGTACTTCGACAAGTACGAGGACTACAAGCCCAAGTGCTGGATAGCCCCCGGCTCCCACGGCGAGATAAACGTCACCGAGGCGCTGACCGTCTCCTGCAACTACTTCTTCTACACCGTCGGCACCCGCCTCGGCATAGACAAGCTCGCGCCCTACGGCAAGGCCTTCGGCCTCGGCCAGGCGACGGGCATAGAGCTCCCCGAATCGCGCGGGACGCTCGCCTCGCGCGAGTACAAAGAGGAATTCGAGAACATGGACTGGTTCCCCGGCGACACGCTGCAGGCCTCCATGGGACAGAGCTACAACCTCTTCACCCCGCTCCAGCTCGCCTCCTACTGCGCGACGATAGCAAGCGGCGGCACGCGCTACGCGACGCACATCCTCGACTCGGTAAAGAGCAACGACGGCACCGTCACGCTCCGCACCGTCGAGCCCGAGGTCCTCAGCACGGTCGATATAAACGACGAGTACCTGCGCGCCATCAAGGACGGCATGCTCGGCGTTTCGCGCGAGGGCACGGCGAAGGACGTCTTCGGCTCGTACTACATGGACGTCTGCTCCAAGACCGGTACCGTCCAGCTCGGCAAGGACGTTGAAAACAACGCCGTGTTTATCGCGTTCGCGCCCTACGACGACCCCGAGATCGCCGTCGCCATCGTCGTCGAGGACGGCGGCGCCGGCAGCGCGGTCACCCGCATCGCGCGCACCATATTCGACTACTACTTCAACGCCGAAGAGGCGGGCGACCGCATCTCCGACGAGGGTTCTCTCATCAGATAAAGCTTTCAAAGGAGGGCAGGCATGGGTCAGATAATAACCGTCGTATCCGGCAAGGGCGGCACGGGCAAGACCACGACCTGCGGCGCCGTGGGCGCCGCGCTCGCCTCGCTCGGCAAGTTCGTGCTCTGCGTCGACGCCGATACCGAAATGCGCAACCTCGATATAACGCTCGGGCTCGAGAGCTTCTCCCCGCCCGACCTCAACGCCGCGCTCCGCGGCGAGATACCGCTCTCCGACTGCATCGTAAAGCACCCCTCCATCCCGAGGCTGAGCTTCATCCCCGCTCCGCTCGAGACGGAGCTTCCCGGCGGGGCCGAGCTCAAGCGCCGCCTCGCGGAGGGCTTCGACTTCGTCCTCATCGACGCGCCCGCCGGCATAGGCCGCGGCTTC
>JAFZAM010000075.1 GCA_017557265.1 Oscillospiraceae bacterium
CTCGCGGTAGGCGAGAAAGCGCCCCGTACCGGGGGCGAGCACGCCCTCGCAGACGTACCTGATGAGAAGTATGCGCGTATAGTTCGCCGCCGCTGCCTTCGGAGCGCCCTCCGGGGCCTCGATGAGACCCTCCGGCCACGTCAGGCGCACGGGCGTCCCGAGCAGGGTCAGCTTGAAGCCCTCTCCGTCGAAGACCGTGCCGCAGCGCGCGGCGGTAGCCTCCGGGTCGAGCTTCGCGAAGCGTTCCAGGTATATCGCCAGCGGCGCCTCTTCCTTCTGATTTCTCATTTCGCGCCTCCCGTTACCGAGGGAAAGAGCGAGCCGTCCGTGTGCGGCAGGAAGCAGGCCGCGACGAAGGCGTCCATGTATCCGGGCTCGGTCGAGAGCTCGATGTAGGTCATCGAGGAGGATATCTCCCCAAGCTTTTCAGCCGCCGGGCGGGACGTGAGATGCGCCCACATGCCCGTCAGCGAGGAGTTTCCGATGTATCTGTATCTGTCGAGCGGCAGGTCGGGGAGCATGCCTATCTTTATGGCGTTTGCGACGTTTATCCCGCTGCCTATGCCGCCCGCGACGCTTATCCTGTTGAGGTCGGAGGCCGTGAAGCCGAGCGAGGAGATGAGGGTCATGATCGCGGAGAAGACCGCGCCCTTGGCCCTTATGAAGCTGTCGATGTCCGTCTCGTTCAGGACGAGGCGGCGCCCCGTCCCGGATTCGTCCCCGAAGGCGAGGACGTACCCCGCGCCGAACTCGTCGCGCACGACGCGGCGTCCGTCGCGGACGAAGCGGCCCTTGCCGTTGATTATCCCGGCCTCGAAAAGGCCGGCTATGACGTCTATTATCCCGCTTCCGCAGACGCCGACCGGGGCCGTATCGCCGATGACGCCGAAGGCCGGCTCCATGGTCTCGCGGTCTATGGAGGCCTTCTCTATCGCGCCGTCGGTAGCGCGCATGCCGCAGCTTATGTCGCCGCCCTCGAAGGCGGGGCCCGCCGAGCAGGCGCAGGACATGAGGAATTCCCGCCCGCCGAAGACGATCTCGCCGTTGGTGCCGAGGTCGATGAGCATGTCGGGCCCGTCGGAATCCCATATCATGGAGGCGAGCGCGCCGGAGGTGATGTCGCCGCCGACGTAGCTGCCTATGTTCGGCGCGAGCGTCATGACGCAGCCCGGCGCGAGCCGGACGCCTATCTCAGCCGGATCGAGCGGAGCGGCGGCGAAGAAGGCGGGGACGTAGGGCTCCGTGCGCAGGTACTCCGCCGGGACGCCGAGCAGCAGATGCTCCATGGTCGTGTTGCCCGCGAGGGAAACTTTGTAGATGTGGCTCGCGGGGACGCCGGATTCGGCGCATATCGCCTCGATCACGGGGACGAGCGTCTCGCGCACGACCGCGTCCTGAAGCCTTGCGACTCCGCCGGGGCGGCCCTGCTCGACGATGCGGTTTATAACGTCGGCGCCGTAGCGGATCTGGCCGTTGCCGGAGCTCGCCTTGGCGAGTATCTCGCCCGTCGTGAGGTCACAGAGGACGGCGGCGACCGTCGTCGTCCCTATATCCACGGCGAGCCCCGCGGGGGGCGTACCGTCGTCGGGCGCGAGAACGTCGAGCAGCTTCGCCCGGCCGCCCTTTTCCTCGACGACCGCCTTGAGCGAAAAGCCGCTTTCGCGCATGAGTCCGGGCAGTTTTTTCAGGCAGAAGAAGGGGACTTCGGGCTCGTCCTCCGTCCCGAGCGCGTCCTGCACGGCGCGGGCGAGCCTCTCGTTGTCGGGCAGGCCGTCTCCCGCGACGGGCTCGTCCATCGCGACGGCGACGACGCTCACGCCGCTGTCCACGCCGAGACCCGCCTCCGCGAGCGACGCGCCGACGGAGCGGAAGAGCTCGAGCTCCTCTCCGGAGGAGAGGTCGGCGGTCTTCATGCGTCTCCTGTAGGCCGAGGCGATGTCGGGGACGTCTATGACGCAGTCGGTCAGAGCCGTCGTCTCGCAGGCGAGGCGCCAGCCCTGGTCGAATTCTTCCTTTGTCAGATGCTTGGGCGCGGGGGCCTTCGTCTCGCCCGAGAGGATGCAGACGCGGCACTTGCCGCAGACTCCGTTGCCGGAGCAGGGCGCGTCTATGGCGACGTTGGCCTTGCGCGCGGCGGCGAGCAGCGTCTCGTCCGGGGCGGCGAAGATGCGGGTCTCGCCCTCGCCGGTTTTGAATAGCAGTTCAGGCATACGGTCCTCTTTTGAAGACTGCCGCAGGGGGCGAAGGCCCGATGCGGCAGTCTCTCGGTTTATAGATTACTTACATGATGGCGTCCATGTCGAGAGCGGGATGACCCTTCTCGGCGAGGAACGCGAGGACTCCCTCGGAGTCGGTGGCTATCGTCTCGTCGCAGATCATGTCGGCGAAGTTGTCGATGCCGTAGAGCTTCTTTGCGGTCCTGTTGACGCGCTCGGCGACGTCGTCCTTGAGCTCCTTGGGCATCCAGACGATGCGGCGCAGGCCGCCCTCTGCGGCGATGAACTTGCCGGAGCTGATGAAATGGCGGCCGTGGCCCATGAAGCCGGGGGTCTGAACGCCGCCGCCCGTCATGGAGGCGAGCTCGCCGAAGGTCATGCCGGTCGGGGTCATGCCGGCGTACTCGCGGTTGACGACGACGACGCCGTTGGCCTCGGGCATGATGCCGCAGATGCACTCGAAGCAGCCGCAGCTGGTCATCGGATCCTCGAGGATGGAGTAGAGCGTGACGTTCTCGATCGCGCCGTGGGTCGCGGTGTTGACGGCCTTGTTGACCTCCTCGTAGGCGCCGAGGCGGGCGTCGATGAGGCCCTGCTTGGGAATGGGCTGGCAGGGACCGGCCGGGGTGAGCTCCTTGGTCGCCTTGGCGTCGAGCCAGCTGACCGCGCCGCACAGGCCCAGACGCTCGGGGGTGACGACGCAGCAGTGGGACGGGGCGAAGGACTGGCAGAGGATGCAGGAGTAGAAGGTGTCGACGCTGTCGTCGGTCATCGCGTCGAGACGCTCGTCGCGCGCGTTGTAGCGCGGCATGGCGGTCTCGGCGAGAAGGGCCTCGACCTTGGCCGGGTCGGTGATCATCGTGACCTGGCACTTATCGACGACGCTGGCAAACTGATCCATGATCTCGCAGTAGAGGACCTCGGCGAAGTCCTTCAGGCGCAGGCCCGCGGCGTAGGCGTCCTTGGAGACGCGGATGCGGAACATATTGCGCTGGCCGGTGTGCATGACGCCGTCCATGTAGTTGAACCAGCTGTGGATCTTGCGCTCGATGACGGACTCGAAGTCGGCCTGCATCTTCGCGCCGCAGACCTCGACGAACGTGGCGAGCGCCATCTCGCCGCCCTCGGGGCCGATGTCGTCGCCGACGACGGTGAGCTTATGGTCCTCGACCTGAGACGGGTCGCGGGAGATGACGAGCTCGCAGGTCGGGTTCTTGGAGTTCCAGAACTCAACGTGGGTGTCGGCCTTGCGGATTATCTCGCCCTCGAAGGCGGCGGCGAAGCCGACCGGGATGGGGATCTCGCGGACCTTTATCTTGATGTTGCGCAGCTCGAGCGAGGTCTTGACGGTCTCGGCGTGGTCGGTGACGCTGACCAGCGCGCCGGGGACCTGATTCTCGCCGAGGTCCACGTCGACGATGACGGGGAAGCCGAGCGCGATCGCGCCGGCGCCGGCGGACACGACGACCTCGTTGAGCGGGCCGAAGGTGTTGACGAAGGCGGGGACGCGCTGCTTGGTGTAGTCGAGGAGCTGACCGAGGTCGCCCGGCGGGACGGCACCGAAGATGAGCGCCGCGCGGATGGCGACGGTGACGACGTGGATGACGGCGGTTACGTCGTGGCCCAGAGGCACGACGCGGTAGTCGAGACCCATCTTGACGCCCTCGGCGGCGGCCTGATCGATGACGTCGCCGACGAGGAAGGTCAGCAGGCCCTTGTTCTGGTAGTCCTTGACGACGGCGGCGAGCTCGGCGGGCTTCTCCGCGCTGCCGAGAACGACGGCGACGCCGGGGATGTCGCCCGTGACGAGGGGCACGCCGAGGCTGCGGATTACGGGATCGGGCACGAAGCCGATGCCGCCCTCGCCCTCGTAGGGATTCTCGTTGAGCCACTTCAGACCCTCGATGATCTCCGCTCCGACGGCGGTCGCGAGACCGGCGTTGAGAGCCTCGCCGAGGTCCTCCTTGTTGGAGATGAGGCTCTTGAGGACGCCGACGCAGGCGGGCAGGTCGCCGAGCTTGGTGACCTTGACGCCGGTCGCGGCGTAGATGGTGGGGAAGAAGTAGGCGGTGTCGGGGAAAGCGATGCGGGTATCCTCGCCGTACTTGGCGATGGCGTCGTTGACGGCGCCCTCGGTAAGACCCGCGACGGCGTTGGAGCCGGCGTAGATGAGATCGGTAAGAACGCTCATGTTTTTTCCTCCTGAACGGTATTTGAAATTGACTTAAAGTTCGAGATAGCTGTCGGCGTAAAGGGTCTCGCCGCGGATGACGTCGCAGGACTTGATGGTCTCCATCAGGCGCAGGTCGCAGGGATTGACGATCGCGCTCGTGAGGCCGTTCATCATCGCCATGGCGACGGTCGCGCTGTCGATGATGGGCCTGATGAGCTTGGGCATGCCGTTGGAGACGTTGGAAAGTCCGCCCGTGGTCTTAAAGCCCATGTCGGAGCACATCTTGATGAATTCGAGGACCTCCATCTGCTTGTCCTGCATGCCCTTGATGACGAGGAAGAGGGGATCGAACCAGAGGTCCTCCGGGTCCATGCCCTGCTCCATGCCGCGCTCGAGCAGCTCCTGGCAGCAGGCCATGCGCTCGTCGTTGTCGGAGGGGACGCCCGCCTTCGAACAGAGGGCGAAGCATATCGCTCCGTTGGCGGCGGCGAGGTCGATGTTGCCTATGCGGTCGCCCGCGTCGGCGGAGTTGACGATGGCCTTGCCGCGGACGGGGTTATAGACGCTCAGGCCCGCCTCGATGGCCTTGCTGTTGGCGGTGTCGAGGCAGAGGGGATGGTTGTCGCAGTTGTCCTGAATGAGCCGGACGGCCCATTTCATGAGCTCCTCGCCGCCGTTCTCGGCAGGGCCGATATTGACGTCGAGATAGGTCGCGCCGGCCGCTATCTGCTCCCTGGCGCGCTTGAGGATGGGCTCGGGGTCGCGGTTGGCCATGGCCTCGCGGATAGAGGGCGAGATGCAGTGGATGCGCTCGCCGATGGTGACGAATCTTGCCATGCTGTTTCCTCCTTATATCTTGAGCTCGCGCATGTACTTGACGAGCTGTACGGCTTCGTTTGGGGCGACGAGAACGTTCCAGCCGGGGAGCTTGTTCTCGACCTCGCCCTTGAGCACGGCGACCTTGCCCGGGAGAATGAGCGTGCGGGTCGTGAGCTTGTTTTCGAGGTCCTGCTCGGCGAAGAAGGCCGCGATGGAGTTGGCGGAGAACTTGCCGGCTGCCCAGCTCGTCAGGACGGAGTAGCCGCCCGCGTCGGTGATGCAGAGATTGACGGGCATGCCGGAGCGCTCGAGCTCGCCGGAGACGACGAAGTAGGTCAGCGCGAAGTCGACTGTGACGGCGCAGGGGCTGTCGGGGCCGGCTCCGTTGAGGGGATACACGCCGGGGGCGACCTTCATGGGCTTTTGCGGGTCGGTGAAGATGTTCTGCCGCAGGCCGAAGAGCGGGAGCGCCTGAGCATAGCTCATGCGGTCCATGATGATGACCGAGCCGTAGCGGCAGACGAAGAGCGCCGCGAACTGCGCCTGCAGCACGGGATCGCCCGGCGCGATGGCGGCGGTGTCGACGACGGAGGGATAGCCGAAGGTGCGGTCCCCGTCCTTGAGGGCGGCGCGGCGTATCTGCACGGCGCGCTTGAAGGCTTCGCCCGTCCCGAGGTCGAGGATGAGGTTCTTGTTGCCGGCGGCCTCGAGCTTCTCAACGGTGTCGTGGAGCTCGGCGAGGGTCTCGCCGGAGACGCCGAGGACGGCTCCGGAGGCCTTGGCGGCCCCGTTCATGGCCTCCCAGTTGGAGGCGTCGGCGCCGAGGATGAGCGCGGCCTTGGCCGAGGCGGCGAGCTCCGCGTCGTCCGTCCTGACTATGAGGACGCGGCCGGAGGAGCGGGCCTTCTCGATGACCTCGGCGGCGCGGGCCTTGTCGGCGCCGCATTCGACGCAGACGCACTCGGCGTACATGCGCTCGTTGATGCGCTCGTAGTCGACGGCCTTGAGCTCCTCGAGAACGGAGTCTATCTCGGCGTCCGTCATGTCGCTCCTTAGTTTGACGGAGAACACGTTGCGGTTAACGAAGGTCTTCTCATGACGGAGAAGGACGGTCTCGCCGCCGAGCTTGTGCCCGCCGAGATCGACGGTCTTCATCGGGGGCTCGGTGGCCTCGCTGAGCTTGGCAAGGGCCTCGGGGGACATGTGCGGGCATTTGTCCGCGCTTATCGCGCCCTGCGCGACCTTCATCGAGAAGGCCATGCAGGTCGGGTTGCCGCAGTCCTTGCAGTTGGTCTTCGGAGTGAGCTTGAAAATATCGAGTCCTTTAAGTGCCATTTCCGAGACCTCCTTACATAAGCGCCGCTATGAGCGCGGCGGTCTTTTTGACGGAAACGGGGTGACGCAGGATGACCGCGTCCGAGCCGGAGGCGAGGCAGGCGGCGGCCGTGACGGCCTCCATCTGTATCCCGCGCTGCTCTCTCGAGCCCCATTCGGGCATGTCGGCCTCGCTGACTATGGCCTCCTTGACGCTCCACGCCTCGGTCGAGACGAGGGTCACGACGGGCATGCGGAGCATTCCGTCCTGCTGCTCGAGAGCGGCCGAGCGGACCCTCTCGAACGTCGAGGCGACGTACTCGAAGCCGTAGCCCGCGGCGGCGGAGCCGAGGTTCATGACGACGGAGGCGGCGGGGACGCCGAGCTGCGTGAGCACGACGTTGAGCTGCTTTGCGAGGTTGATGTCGACGGCGCTCTCAGCCCCGAGCTTGTGCCCGTAGGCGAGCGCGACGGCGGCGCCCATGGCCTTGTAGTCCTCCTCGCGCGCCGAGAGGAAGAGAAGATTCTCTCCTGTGAGGGCCTCGGCGAGAGCCGTGAAGAGGGCGGTGTCCTTTTCGATGTTCTTGCAGCCCGCTATGACGACGGGCAGCGGGCAGGCCGCGACGGCCTCTCTGGCCTCGGCGAGGCACTCCTCGACGCTCCTGTTGGCGGCGGCGGGATCGGCCCCCTCGAAGCGCAGGCAGACAAAGCTCGCCCC
>JAFZAM010000076.1 GCA_017557265.1 Oscillospiraceae bacterium
AGGCGATCCAGGAGCCGCCCATCCGCATTCTCGCGCCCGGCCGCGTTTACCGCAAGGACGAGGTCGACGCCACCCACAGCCCGATGTTCCACCAGATCGAGGGTCTGGTCATCGACAGGGGCATCACGATGGCCGATCTCAAGGGCACGCTCAACACGCTCGTCAAGCGTCTCTACGGCCCCGAGGCCGTGACGCGCTTCCGCCCGCACCACTTCCCCTTCACCGAGCCCTCCTGCGAGGTCGACATCCAGTGCTTCGAGTGCCACGGAGAGGGCTGCCGCGTCTGCAAGGGCGAGGGCTGGATAGAGCTCCTCGGCGCGGGCATGGTGCATCCCCGCGTCCTCGCCGGCTGCGGCATAGACCCCGACGTATATTCCGGCTTCGCCTTCGGCGTCGGCCTCGAGCGCATGGCGATGCGCAGGTTCAACATCAGCGACCTGCGCCTTCTCTACGAAAACGACGTGCGCTTCCTCGGGCAGTTCTGAGAGGGGGAAAAGATAATGAAGCTTTCAAGAAAATGGCTCAATGAGTTCACCGTCATAGACGCGCCCGACCGCGAGTTCTGCGAGAGGATGACCCTCTCCGGCTCGAAGGTCGAGGGCTATGAGATACCCGGCGGCGAGATAGACAGGGTCGTCGTGGGCAGGGTCGACGCCATCGAGCGCCACCCCGACTCCGACCACCTCTGGGTCTGCCAGATAGACGCGGGCGCCTTCGGCAGGCACCAGATCGTCACCGGCGCGCAGAACGTCAAGCAGGGCGATCTCGTCCCCGCCGCGCTCGACGGCTCCACCCTCGCGGGCGGCGTGAAGATAAACAGCGGCAAGCTCCGCGGCGTCGAGTCCGACGGCATGCTCTGCTCGCTCGGCGAGCTCGGCCTCACCGTCAACGACTATCCCTACGCCATCGCCGACGGCATCTTCATCCTGCAGGAGGACTGCGCCCCCGGCGACGACATAAAGAAGGTCCTCGGCCTCGACGACACGGTCGTCGAATTTGAGATAACCAACAACAGGCCCGACTGCCTCTCCGTCCGCGGTCTCGCGCTCGAGGCGGCCGTCACGTTCGGCACGCCGCTGAAGCTGCACGACCCCGTCGTCAAGGGCAGCGGCGGCAGGATAGAGGACTACCTCAGCGTCGAGGTGCGCGACCCCGAGCTCTGCCCGCGCTACACGGCGAGGGTCGTCAAAAACATCAAGATCGAGCCCTCCCCCGCCTGGCTGCGCGAGAGGCTCCGCGCCTCCGGCGTGCGCCCGATAAACAACATCGTCGACATCACCAACTACGTCATGCTCGAGTACGGCCAGCCGATGCACGCCTTCGACCGCGCCTGCGTCACGGGCAACAAGATAATCGTCCGCAGAGCGAATGAGGGCGAGAAGATGGAGACCCTCGACGGCGGCGCGCGCGACCTCACGCCCGACATGATAGTCATAGCCGACGAGCAGCGCGCCATCGGCCTCGCGGGCGTCATGGGCGGCCTCAACAGCGAGATAACCGAGAACACAAAGGAGCTCGTCTTTGAATCCGCCAACTTCAACGGCGTCTCCGTCCGCAAGACGGCGCTCGCGCTCGGCATGCGCACGGAGGCCTCCTCCCGCTTTGAAAAGAGCCTCGACATCCTCGCGACCGTACCGGCCGTCGACAGAGCCTGCGAGCTCGTCGAGCTGCTCGGCGCCGGCGAGGTAGTCGACGGCACGATAGACGTCTTCCCCGTCCCCTACGAGCCCACGAAGCTCCCGCTCGAGGTCGACCACGTCAACAGACTGCTCGGCACCGATCTCTCCCGCGGCGAGATGGTCAAGATACTCGAGGACCTCGGCTTTACCTTCGAGGACGACGTGATGACCGTTCCCTCCTGGCGTGCCGACGTCGTGCACTACTCCGACGTCGCCGAGGAGATAGCCCGCTTCTACGGCTTCGACCGCATAGAGTCCACGCTCCCGAGGGGCGACGTCGCCGAGGGCGGCCTCACTCCGAGGCAGGCGGCCGAGAGAAAGATCGGCTCCCTCATGCGCGGCATGGGCTATTCCGAGATGCTGACCTTCGCCTTCATCAGCCCGACGGCATGCGACAGGATACGCATGGCTCCCGACGATGCCCGCAGGAACATGCTCGTCATCCAGAACCCGCTCGGCGAGGACACGTCCGTCATGCGCACGACGATGCTCCCCTCCCTGATGGAGTGTCTGAAGACAAATTACAGCTTCCGCAACAAGAACGTCCGCCTCTACGAGCTCAAGAAGATATATATCCCCAACGGGAACGTCCTTCCCGACGAGAAAAAGACGCTCGTCTTCGGCGGCTACGACGACAAGCTCGACTTCTTCGCCTTCAAGGGCGACGTCGAGCTCCTGCTCGACTCCCTGCGCGTCCGCGGCGCGACCTTCGAGGCCGTAAAGGACGATCCCTCGTGGCATCCCGGCCGCTGCGCCAAGGTGCTCTGCGGGGACAAGGTCCTCGGCATATTCGGCCAGGTCCACCCCGAGGTCGCCGCGGCGTACGACGTCGGTCAGGAGGTCTGGGCTGCCGAGCTCGACTTCGAGGCCATGTTCGAGTGCAACGCCGGCGAGCCCTCCTACGAGCCGCTGCCCCGCTTCCCCGCCGTCTTCCGCGATCTGGCGGTCGTCTGCGCGGACGAGGTCCCCGTCGCTGCGCTCGGCTCCTGCATCGCCGAGGCCGGCGGAGCGCTGCTTAGGCTCGTCGAGTTCTTCAACGTCTACAAGGGCGCGCCCATCCCCGCGGGCAGCAAGAGCGTCGCCTTCTCGCTGGAGTTCCGCGACGATTCCCGCAGCCTTACGGACGCGGACATCGACCCGCTGCTGGTGAAGATACTCGAGAAGCTCGAGACGAAGCTCGGCGCGAAGATACGCTGAGGCCCCGATGTAACATAATTGTCACTTTACAGCGTTCCGCACCGGTTATATAATCTTAGCAGGAATGATAGTATATAAAGCGGTCATGTTGTTGCGACGGGAGGTATCGAGATGGATGAATTGACCCGTAAATTCAAGGTCGTCGACTCAGGTCTTCAGATAAAGGAGATACTTACGACGGTATACAACGCTCTGCTCATCAAGGGCTACAACCCCATCAATCAGCTCGTAGGTTATATCGTGACCGAGGACCCGACCTACATCACCAATTACAACAACGCGCGCACGCTCATCTGCAAGCTCGACCGCGATGAGCTGCTGCAGGAACTTGTAATAAGCTATCTGGGCAAATGATAAGCCTGCTCCGGAGCGCCGAAAACGCTCCGGAGTTTTTTATCCCTTCAAGCCCTTGTTTTTCGACGGTTTATAGAGTAAAATTATAAATCCCGGAACTGTTGACACGGAAAAGGCAATATGTTACAATTCGGTAACAAGCATTTTGGAGGATAATAATGGCAACTGCGAAAAAAGACGTTCTCGAGTATAAGGGCGTTCCCCTCATGCGCAAGGACAACATCATCTACTACGGGCGCATGTCCGACAAGTATATCATCATGCTCCAGATCCTCGACAGCGAGCCCGTAAAGGATATCACCCTCGCCAAGAAGGTCAGCGTTCAGCTCCAGCTCACCGATCCCGATATCAAGTCCCGCGACAGAGTCGTCAAGAAGACCGAAAAGGACGGTCTTTATAACGCGATGGACGTCGCGGAGGTCTGGCTCTCCCGCGCGCTGTCAGGCCGCTGAATCAAGGTTCGGCCGCGTATCCGAAACGCGGCGGCCGCGCACGGCGCGGTCCGGAGAAGATATGAAAAAGAGAAAACTGATAACGGCTATCCTCGCGATAGCGATACTCGTCGCCCTCGCCGTCGGCGCCTCCGCCGCGAGCGTCGGGACCGGCGTCGTGACGGCCTCGTGGATAAACTTCCGCGAGGGTCCCTCCCTCGGCGCGACGGTCATCGACGTCTACAAGCGCGGCACGAAGGTCGAGGTGCTCTCCGAGCAGCCCGGCGGCTGGTATGAGGTCAAGTACGGCGACAAGGTCGGATACATGTACGCCAAGTACGTCGACCTGCCCGCCGAGCTCAACTTCAAGCCCGGCAAGGCCGCCATCACCGGAGACGGCGTGCGTCTGCGCACCGGTCCGTCTCTCACGAGCGGCGTCATTACATATCTCTACAAGACCGAGTTCGTCCAGGCGCTCGCGCTCGAGGGCGAATGGTACAAGGTCGACTACAACGGCAAGGTCGGGTACGTCTTCGGCAAGTACGTAAAGCTGCTCCCGCAGGAGGCTCAGCCGACGGCCGAGCCCGAGCCCGAGCCCA
>JAFZAM010000077.1 GCA_017557265.1 Oscillospiraceae bacterium
ACGCTCACGACGGCGCAGTCCTCCCCCGCCGCGAGCCTCGTCCTGCGTATATGGTCTGCGTGGCCGTTCGTGAACGGGTCGTACTCGGCCGCAATTCCGATTATCTTGATCTCGATCACCTTTTCCGCTCGTTTTTTCAAAAATATGTTGTCCTTTTGGGAACAAAGGTATACTATTTTTATATTATGATTTTACAATCGTTCCCTGCGTTATGCAAGAGCGTTTTCCCGGCCGCGGGGGATGAGAAAGGATCGCATCAAATGAAGATTTTGGTCATCAACGCGGGGAGCTCCTCCCTGAAGTATCAGCTTTTCGACATGGAAACCGAGACCGTCATCGCCAAGGGCGTCTGCGAGCGCATAGGCGCGGACGGCAGCGTCCTCACCCACAAGGCGAACGGCGAGAGCTTCGTCTATGAGGAGCCCATGAAGAACCACGTCGACGCCATCGCCCTCGTTTTCAAGGCCCTCACTGCCGAAAAGGGCGGCGTCATAAAGGATATGAACGAGATAGACGCCGTCGGTCACAGGGTCCTCCACGGCGGCGAGAAGCTCTTCGACTCCATGCTCGTCACCCCCGAGGTCGAGGCCGCCATCGAGGCGAACATACCCCTCGGTCCGCTCCACAACCCCGCCAACCTCGCGGGCATCCGCGCCTGCCGCGACATGATGCCCGGCAAGCCGCAGGTCGCCGTCTTCGACACGGGCTTCCACCACACGATGCCCCCGAAGGCCTACATTTACGCGCTGCCGTACGAGTACTACACCAAGCACGCCGCGCGCCGCTACGGCTTCCACGGCACCTCGCACAGATACGTCTCCGCCGAGGCCGCGAAGCTCCTCGGCCGCGAAAACGACCCCGAGCTGCGCATAGTGACCTGCCACCTCGGCAACGGCTCCTCCTTCGCGGCCGTCAAGGGCGGCAAGTGCGTCGATACGTCGATGGGCATCACGCCTCTCGAGGGCATCCCGATGGGCACGCGCTCCGGCTCGATAGACCCCGCGCTGCTCGAATACATCATGGGTCTTGAAAACCTCGACATCCATCAGATGCTCAACGTCCTCAACAAGAAATCCGGCATGCTCGGCGTCTCGGGAGTCTCCAGCGACTTCCGCGACCTCTGGGCCGCCAAGGACCAGGGCAACGAGAGAGCGACGCTTGCGCTCGACATCTTCTGCTATGACGGAGCCAAGCTCGTCGCCTCCTACGCCGCCGCGATGGGCGGCTGCGACGCCATCGTCTTCACGGCCGGCGTCGGCGAGAACGACAACCGCGCCCGCGCGGGCATCTGCTCCTACCTCGAGTTCATGGGCATCAAGCTCGACGCCGAGAAGAACAACACCCGCGGGACGGTCGATCTCTCCGCTCCCGACAGCAGGGTCAAGATCCTCTGCATCCCGACCAACGAGGAGCTCGTCATCGCGCGCGACACGAAGGCGCTCATCTGACGGGTCTGAAAGCAAAACGGAGCGGGCTCCCGGGGCGCCGGGGGCCCGCTTTTTACGTCCGCGGGAGGCTTTTACTTTATATAAAGAAAATGCGAGAATATGTGTTGACAAGCGAAAAGGCGGATGCTATAATGTCAAGGCCGCTTTGAAAGGGTCAATGAAAGAAGGCTCCGCCTCACCCGGGATAGCGAGACTGAAAAAGGACGGTGCACACATTGCTGCACGCAATCATCGAGACCGGCGGTAAGCAGTACCGCGTCGGAGAGGGCGACATCCTCTTCATCGAAAAGCTCAACGTCAACGACGGCGACGAAGTCGTTTTTGACAAGGTCCTGGCAGTTATCGGCGACGAGAGCTCCAGGTTCGGCACTCCTGTCGTTGACGGCGCCTCCGTCAAGGCCAAGGTCATAAAGAACGGCAAGGGCAAGAAGATCCACGTTTTCCACTACAAGGCCAAGAAGAACGAGCGTACCCGTCAGGGCCACAGACAGCCCTACACGCAGGTCCAGATCGACTCCATAGTCGGCTGACCGGGCGCTGATAACGAAATCGGAGGTGTAACACCATGGCACATAAAAAGGGAATGGGCTCCACCAAGAACGGCCGTGAGAGCAAGTCCAAGCGTCTCGGCGCCAAGCGCGCGGACGGCCAGTTCGTACTCGCGGGCAATATCCTCTACACGCAGCGCGGGACCAAGATCCACCCCGGCACCAACGTCGGCCGCGCCAGCAACGATTTCCTTTTCGCTCTCAAGGACGGCGTAGTCCGTTACGAGCGTCTCGGAAAGGACCGCAAGCAGGTTTCCGTTTACGAAACGGACGCGGAGTAAAGACAAAAGCCCGACTCAGGTCGGGCTTTTACTTTTGTTGAGAGGTACCACCTATGTTTGTCGATAAGGCGACCATAACCGTCGTCGCCGGAAACGGCGGCAACGGCGCCGTCGCGTTCCACAGAGAAAAGTACATCGCGGCGGGCGGCCCCGACGGGGGCGACGGCGGGCGCGGCGGCAATATCGTCCTGCAGGCCGACGGCAACATGTCGACCCTGATGGACTTCCGCTACAAGCGCAAATACGTTGCCGCAAACGGCATGGACGGCCAGGGCGCGCTCAAATACGGCAAGGACGGGGCCGACCTCGTCATCCGCGTGCCGCTCGGAACGGTAGTGCGCGACCCGGCGACGGGCGGGATAATCAAGGACATTTCCGACACCGAGCCCTTCATTCTCGCAAAGGGCGGCCGCGGCGGCTGGGGCAACAAGCATTTCG
>JAFZAM010000078.1 GCA_017557265.1 Oscillospiraceae bacterium
CCTGCCTGCGCCTCGCCGTCGGCGGCAAGGGCGTTTTTTCGGCGGCGGCCGCCGAGGCGCTCTCGCTCGAATCGGAGCGCGCGGCGCGCCTTGACGATCTCAGGCGCCGCCTGACGGTCGACAGGAGCGACCTCGCGCCGGAGAGCGTCAGCGCGCTCTACGGGAAGGAATTCCGCCTCTCCGCGACCCGCGCGGAGGACTTTGCCAAATGCCGCTATGAATACTTCGTAAAGTACGGCCTTCGCGCCGAGCCGCGCAGGAAGGCCGAGTTCGACGGCGCCGCGATAGGCACGTTCGCCCACTACATCCTCGAGCACGTCGTCCGCGACGTCAAAGACCTCGGCGGCTTCGCGTGCGCGGGCGGGGAAAAGTGCGAGGAACTCGCCGAAAAATACCTCGCCGAGTACTGCGACATGCTCCTCGCCGGGCGCGAGAAGAGCGGCCGCTTCAAATACCTGCTCGGACAGACGAAGGAGAAGGTCAGGCGCATCGTGCGCGAGGTCGTCGCGGAGCTGCGCGATTCCGACTTCGAGCCGCTCGACTTCGAGCTCTCCTTCGACGACGGCGGCGACCTGCCGCCGGGCGTAATCCGCGCCGACGGGACCCGCGTCAGGCTCAACGGCAAGATAGACAGAGTCGACGGCTGGACCGACGGCGACACGCTGTACGTCCGCGTCGCGGACTACAAGACCGGGACGAAGGAATTCTCCCTCTCCGACGTCTGGCACGGCCTCGGCATGCAGATGCTGATATACCTCTTCCTGCTCGCCGACGAGGGCGGGGAGCGCTACGGGAAAAAGATAGAGCCCGCGGGCGTGCTCTACCTGCCGACGCGGGATACCGTTCTCTCCATGGCCCGCGAGAGCACTGACGAGCAGATAGAAGCCAAACGCAAAAAAGAAAATAAGCGCACCGGCATCGCGCTCAACAAGCCGGAGGTGCTCGAGGCCATGGACAGGACCGGCGCCCGCCTGAGCTTCAAGGACGACAAGGGCAAGGGGGCCGTCAGCCTCGCCTCGGCGGAGCGGCTCGGCAGGCTCTCGAAGCTCGTCGACAAGAACCTGAAGGACATAGCCCTCGAGATAAAGAAGGGCTCGATAGGGGCCGAGCCGGTATGGTTTTCCGAGCGCAACACCTCTTGCACCTACTGCGAGTTCGCCTCCGCGTGCCCGTTCGATCCCGCGAGGGACAAAATGAAGCGCTTTAAGAAGCTCTCCGACGACGACGTCTGGGAGCGCATCGAGAGGGGAGGCGAGGACCGTGCCTGACGAGCTGACCTCCGCCCAGAGAGCGGCGGTCGAGCATGAGGGCGGCGCCCTGCTGATAGCGGCGGCCGCGGGCTCGGGCAAGACCCGCGTCCTCGTCGAGCGCCTCATGAGCCGCGTCACGGCCCCCGACGGGCCGGATATAGACGACTTTCTCGTCATAACCTTCACGCGCGCCGCCGCAGCAGAGCTGCGCGAACGCATCTCCGGCGAGCTCGTAAGACGCCTCGCGGAGGAGCCCTCGTCCCGCAGCCTGCGCAGACAGCTGGCCCTTGTGAGCCGCGCGCACATCTCGACTATAGACGCCTTCTGCTCCGAGATAGTCCGCGCCAACGCGCACCTGCTCGGCATAAGGCCGGACTTCCGCGTCGCCGACGAGAGCGAGACGGGAGTCATCCACGCGCGCGTCATGGCCCGCCTGCTCGAGGACAGATACTCCGCCATGACTCCCGCCTTCAGGGCCCTTGCCGACGTCATGAGCACGGGCAAGAACGACGAGAGCCTTGAAAAGATGATAGAGGATACCTACGGCGCGCTCCAGTCCCACGCATATCCGCGCCGCTGGATAGAAAAGCGCCTCGGCGGCTTCCCGGACGCGAAGGACGCCTCCGAGACCCCGTGGGGCGAGGCGCTCATCGCGTACGCCGGGAGGCGCAACGCCTCAGCTCTGCGCAGGCTGTCCGAGGCGAGAACGCTCGTCGCATGCGACGAGAAGGCCGAGAAGCAGTACGGCCCGGGCTTCGATACCGCGATAGAGGACATGGAGGCCTACTCCGCTGCTCTGGAAAAGGGCTGGGACGCCGTGTGCGCCCTCGGGCCGATCCGCTTCAAGGTCGGATCGGTCCGCAACAAATCCCCCGAGATCGAGGCCGCCAAGCGCGCGTGGGACGCCTGCAGGGAAACGCATAAGAAGCTCGCGGAGTTATTTACCGCCCCGAGCTCCGTCGTCCTCGCCGAGATGGAGAAGACCAACGTCGTCACGGACGAGCTCCTGCGCTGCGTGCTCGACTACGGCGACGCGCTCGACGAGGAGAAAAAGCGCAGGAACGTGCTTGAATTCGGCGATATCCTGCATCTCGCCGTGCGCCTGCTCATAGACGCCGACGGCGCCCCGACCGACCGTGCCCGCGACATAGCGGACGGCTTCGCGGAGATACTCGTCGACGAGTATCAGGACGTCTCCGGCGTGCAGGACATGATCTTCCGGGCCATATCGAAGGAAGGAAAAAATCTCGTCTTCGTCGGCGACGTCAAGCAGTCGATATACCGCTTCCGCCTCGCCGATCCGACGATCTTCCTCGGAAAGTACAACGCATGGAAGGACGACCCGGCTCCCGGCGAGCCCCGCCGCATCCTGCTTTCGCAGAATTTCCGCTCGCGTCAGGGCGTCCTCGACGCGGTCAACGACGTGTTCAGCCGCATAATGTCGCCCGAGCTCGGCGAGATGGAATACGGCGAGGCCGAGGCTCTCGTCGGCAGCGGGAAGCCCGACGGCGACCCGGAAAAGCCATTCGAGCTGCTCCTCTTCGACGCGCCGGAGCGCGACGAGGACGAGATAAAGCGCGAGGCGGAGGCTGCGGCAGTCGCCTCGAGGGTGCGCCGCCTGCTCGATTCCGGCATGGAGATAGACGGGCGGCCCGTAGAGCCCTCGGATATAGCCGTGCTCATGCAGTTTATGAAGAGCCCGAGAGGGGAGATATTCGCCGCGGCGCTCCGCCGCGAAGGGATACCCGTCGTCATGCTCAAGGACGAAGCGCCGGACGAGCCCGCCGTGGCCGCGGTGCTCTCGTACCTCTCCGTCATAGACAATCCGCGCCAGGACGTCGAGCTGATTGCCGTCATGCGCTCGCCGTTTTTCGGCTTTACGTCCGACGAGCTC
>JAFZAM010000079.1 GCA_017557265.1 Oscillospiraceae bacterium
CCGGCCTTCTTGCAGATGCCGAGCATGTTCAGAGCGTTATCCATTCGCGCCTCCCATCCCGGCCTCGAGCGCCGCGTATACCTCCTCGGGTATCGGCGTCTCGAGCGACCGCGAGAGCGCGTTGGACTTGCGCGCCTTCTTCAGGCACTCCGCGTCCCGGCATATATACACGCCGCGGCCGGAGCTCTTGCCCGTCGTATCGAGGCTTATAGCCCCCTCCGGCGAGCGGACGACGCGGATGAGCTCGCGCTTGGGCTTCATTTCCCGGCAGCCTGCGCACTGCCGCATGGGGATCTTTTTGGGCATAGGCGCCTCCGTCAAAACCGGCTCAGTCTTCCGAGCCTTCCTCGTCTTCCGTGTTCTCAAGGAACGCGGAGAGGTCTATCTTCAGCGGGCTCGAGGACATGACCTCGGAGGCCGGCTTGATGTCTATCTTGCAGCCCGTCAGCTTCGCGGCGAGGCGGGCGTTCTTGCCCTCCTTGCCTATGGCGAGGGAGAGCTGGGTGTCGGGCACGATGACGCGGCAGCTCTTGCCGTCGTCGCCGAGAGAGACGCTGTAGACCTCGGCGGGGGCGAGAGCGGAGGCGACGAACTTCTCGGGATCGTCGTCATAGAGCACGATGTCTATCTTCTCGCCGCGCAGCTCGTTTACGATGCTGTTGACGCGCGCGCCCTTCGGGCCCACGCAGGCGCCGATGGCGTCGACGTCGGGCTCGTTGGAGGCGACGGCTATCTTCGTGCGGCTGCCCGGCTCGCGGGCGATGCTCTTTATCTCGACGACGCCGTCGAATATCTCGGGCACCTCGAGCTCGAAGAGACGCTTGACGAGGCCCGGATGGGTGCGGGAGATGATGACCTGCGGGCCGCGGGTCGAGCGGCGGACCTCGACGACGTAGACCTTCATGCGGTCGCCGTCGCGGATGATCTCGCTGCGCACGCGCTCGCTCGGGGTCAGGACGGCCTCGGTGTAGTCGGAGTTGCTGGCTATCTTCATATAGACGTTGCCGGTCTTCGGGTCGATGCGCGTCACGACGCCGGTCAGAATCTCATGCTCCTTGGAGGTGAACTCCTCGAAGACCATGCCCCGCTCGGCCTCGCGGATGCCCTGGATGATGACCTGCTTGGCGGCCTGCGCGGCTATGCGGCCGAACTGCTTGGTCTCGACCTTCTCGCGGACCTTGCCGCCGACGACGGCGTCCTTGTCGATGAGCTTCGCCTGCTCGAGCGTCAGGTCGAGGACGGGGTTCTCGACCTCCTCGGGCTCGACGACGTTGTAGTCGACGAATACCTCGATGGTCTTCTTGGCCTCGTCGACCTCGACGACGGCTCCCTCGCCGAGCGCGGGGTCCTCCTTGCGCACGGCGGCGAGAAGCGCCTGGTTTATCTTGTCGAGCATGTATTCCTTGGGGATGCCCTTTTCCTTTTCGATATCCTCAATGGCCGTGAAAAACTCGCTGCTGATCATTGTCTGTTCTCTCCTGTCAAAAGTCTATCCTCAGTCTGACCGAGGCTATCTCGCTTTTCTTGAATTCGACGGACTTTCCGCCGACGGATACGGTCACGTCGCCGTCGTTGTAGCTCTCAAGGATGCCGACGTGCTCCTTGCGGCCGTTCTTGGCGCCGTAGAGCTTGACGGCGACCTGCCGGCCTATGAACTTCTCGAAGTCGGACGGGCGGCGCAGCTGCCTCTCGGCCCCCGCGGAGGAGACCTCGAGGATGTAGCTCTCGTCGATGGGGTCGGCCTCGTCGAGCGCCTTGTCGAGCGCGCGCGAGACGAGCTCGCACTGGTCTATCGAGACGCCTTCGTCGTTGTCGATATAGACGCGGAGATAGCGCTCCCCGCCTTCTTTTACGAACTCCACGTCCCACAGGACGCACCCGGCCTGCTCTATGCTCGGCGCGGCAAGCTGCGCGACCAGCTCGAGCAGGGCGGCGTTGGAAAGACGCATGCCCGTCACCCTTCTTCCATAATTTGGTCGGCCTCTCAAGGCCACAAAAAAGAGTGGGACGACCCACTCACAACGCTTACCTACTTCTTACTACTCCCGGAGTATACCACAAGGCGCCCCGTTTTGCAAGCTTTTTCATCGCAAAACGGCCCCGGCGCGGCGTTTTTTATGCATTTTGGAGGTCAAAAATGCATGAAAAACGCGGGGCGGCCCGGGATATGGTCCCGGACCGCCCGAGCAGGCGTCATTTGAGTTCTTTTTCGATTATATAGCGCGGCCTGCGCTTGGACTCCATGTAGGCCTTGCCGGTATACTCGCCGACGACGCCGAGCCCGATGAGCACGAGGCCCGCAGCTCCCCACGCGGAGATCGCGGCGACGCCCCAGCCGGGGAAATATCCGCCGCAGAGCGAGAAGATGAGCGCGAAGAGCAGCGCGGCGCAGGCGAGGGCGAATATGACGCAGCCGAACACGAAGAGCAGGCGCAGCGGCTTCATGGACATGGAGGTCACGCCGTCGGAGGCGAGGGTCAGCATCTTTTTGAGCGTGTACTTCGACTCCCCCGCCGTCCTCGCGTGACGCTCGTATTTGACGACGTCGGTCTTGAAGCCGAGCTCGGGGACGATGCCTCGCAGGAAGAGGTCGCGCTCGCCGTAGAGCGAGAGGGCGTCGAGCGCGCGGGCGCTCATGAGGCGGTAGTCCGCGTGGTCGTATATGATGTCCGCGCCCATGGAGCGCATGAGCTTGTAGTAGCCCTGAGCGGTCGTTCGCTTGGCGGCGGTGTCGGTGTCGCGCGCGCTGCGTACGCCGAAGACGATATCGCAGCCTTCGAGGAACTTGCCCCACATCTCGTCGGCGGCGTCGATGTCGTCCTGAAGGTCGGCGTCCATGCTGATGGCGGCGTCGGCCCTGCCGCGGACGGCCATGAGCCCCGCGAGCAGCGCGTTCTGGTGGCCGCGGTTGTGCG
Organism: Oscillospiraceae bacterium; assembly: GCA_017557265.1. Taxonomy (GTDB): domain Bacteria; phylum Bacillota; class Clostridia; order Oscillospirales; family Oscillospiraceae; genus RGIG7949. The sequence continues at coordinate 2,916 of JAFZAM010000079.1, forward strand.
AGAGCTTTACCCCGAGGACACGCGGATCGGCCGCGTGCAGAGCCTCTATCATCTCCCACGTCCTGTCCTTCGAGCCGTCGTCGACGTAGAGGACGCCGCTCTCGGCGGAGACCTTGCCCGCGGCGCGGAGGGCCTCGAGCTTTTCGGAGATGCGCGCGGCCGCTATGGGCAGCGCCTCCTCCTCGTTATAGCAGGGAACGACGAAATAAAGAGTTTTCATGTATCTCCCTCCGCGACGATTATAACACCGCGCGGCCTTTTATACAACACGGGCGGGATAAATCCCGCTTTTTGTCCGGATTTTCCGCCAACCGGCTTGTAATAGGCTCCAAAAGTGGTAGAATGTTATTGAGAAAGGCGCGGGCCGCGGGCCCGGCCTGTAAATACCGGAGAAGCCATGTTCAACATCGTCCTCGTCGAGCCCGAGATACCTCAGAATACCGGAAACATCGCCCGCACCTGCGCCGTCACCGGCGCGGTGCTCCACCTCGTGCGCCCGCTCGGCTTCGACATCTCCGAAAAGGCCGTCAAGCGCGCGGGGCTCGACTACTGGCACCTCGTCGATATCCGCGTCTACCGCAACATCAGGCATTTCTTCGAGGTAAACGGCGACGAGAACATTTGGCTGATGACGACGAAGGCGCCGATGAAATTCACCGACGCGAAGTTCACCGACGGCTGCTACCTGCTCTTCGGGCGCGAGACGCGCGGGCTCGACGACGACATACGCGCGAAGTACCCCGACCGCTGTCTGCGCATCCCCATGCGCGGCGACGCGCGCAGCATGAACCTCGGCAACTCCGTCGCCGTCGCGCTCTACGAGGCGCTCCGGCAGAACGATTTTCCCGGTCTGGTATGCGATCACCCGACGGTCTGGTGATAATAATATAAGCCCATAACGATCATTTGCGGAGGAAAAACGAATGAACTACAACAAGCGTTCCGTGACAGACGTCGATCTGAGCGGCAAAAAAGTGCTCCTGCGCTGCGACTTCAACGTTCCCCTCGATCCCGAGACGGGCAGGATAACCAGCGACACACGCATACGCGCCACGCTCCCGACCATCGAGTACATCCTCGAGCAGGACAAGGGGACCGCCATCTGCACGAACCTGTGCCAGATAGCGCCGGGAGGATATTTTGAAGGAGATATCACAACGGCAGACCTCATCACAGTAAAGGGCTCCGTGATCAACGGAAAGATAATCATTGCAAAATAACCAAAGAAACGGCGGAGCCTAAAAGCTCCGCATTTTTTTTTGTAACCTCAGTTTAAAAAATCCGTCTTTCTGAGTGAAAGGGTTTTCAGAATGGAAGATACGAAGATAGTGGAATTATTTTTCAGCAGAGACGAAAGCGCGCTGCTTCAGACTTCGGCAAAATACGGAGCATACTGCAGCAGCATTGCTTTCAACGTTCTCGGAAACAGCGAAGATGCGAGCGAGTGCATGAACGACACGCTTCTTCGCGCGTGGAACAGCATCCCTC
>JAFZAM010000008.1 GCA_017557265.1 Oscillospiraceae bacterium
ATGTTCGGGACGACGGCGCGCGCGCCGAGCGCGGCTATTATGACGTCCGCGCCCTGCGCCCTCGCGTATTCGGGCGTGACCTCGGTATCGAGGCGGACCTCGATGTTGTCCGCGGCGGCGATGCGGCGCTCCTGACGGGCGATGTAGGCGGCGAGATTGGCCTTGAAGGGGACGTTCTCCTCGCAGCGGATGTGCCCGCCGAGGCGGCTCCCCTTCTCGCAGAGGACGACGTCGTGGCCGTTTTTCGCGGCGGTCAGCGCGGCCTCCATGCCGGCTATGCCGCCGCCCGCGACGAGGACCTTCTTCTTCTCGGCGTGCCCGCGCGGAGCGGTCGCCGTCTCGCGGTTCGTCTCGGGATTGAGGGCGCACCAGAACGCCCCGCGCTGGACGCCGCTGGAAAAGCAGCTGTAGCAGCGCATGCATTTGAGGATGTCGTCCGCGCGGCCCTCGCGCGCCTTGTTGGGCAGGTCGGGGTCGCAGATGAGGCCGCGCGCGATCTCGACGACGTCGGCCTTGCCGGAGGCGATGATATCCTCCATCATCGCGGGATCGTCGAGCGCGCCGACGGTCGCTATCGGGGTCTTCGTGACGAGCTTTTTGACCTCGGCGGCGTATTTGACGTTGCAGCCCTCCTCGCGGAACATGCTCGGGCACATGATCTCCAGCGTGCGGTACTCTTCGGGCAGGTATATCCCGAAGCTCGCCGAGCAGTGGATGAGGTCGGCGTGGCCCTCGAGCTGCCCCGCGAAGAGCGCGCCGTAGTCCGCGTCGTACCCGCCCTCGACGCTCTCGCTCGCGCTGATGCGTATCTCCACCGGGAAGTCCCTCCCGCAGGCGCGGTGTATCGCGTCGCAAATTTCCACCGCGAAGCGCGCGCGGTTTTCGACCGTGCCGCCCCACTTGTCCTCGCGCCTGTTCGTGCGCTCGCACATGAACTGGTTAATGAGCCAGCCGTGCGCGCCGTGTATCGTCACCATGCCGAAGCCGCAGTCCTTGACGAACTTCGCCGCGGCGGCGAAGCGGTCTATCGTCTCGAGGATAAGGTCCTCCGGCATCTCCTTGACCTGCACGCCCTGATACACGCACGCGGACGGCGCGTAGACCGTCTCGGAGGCGACGCAGACGCCGGGCGTCTCGAGGCCGGGCTTGGCCTTCATGCCCTTGTGCTGGAGCTCGATGGAGGGTATCGCGCCGTGGCGGCGTATCCTGTCGGCCATGAGCGAGAGCCCGCGCAGAGGCTGGCGGCTGTCGAGGCTGAGCTCGGCGGCGTAGTTCTTGCCGTAGCGGCTGTCGACGGAGGCCTCGCCGAGCGTGACGGCGGCCGCGCCGCCCATGGCCTTACGCTCGAAGTAGCCCACGCACTCGTCCGTGAAGCGGCCCATGACGTTGTCCGGGTGCCCCGTGGGCGAGGAGAAGATGCGGTTCCTGAAAAGCGTCCCGCCTATCTTTATGGGTCTGAACAGATTCGGATATTCCATGCTCTGCCTCGCTTTCGTGAGTAGTCGGGAGCGGCGCTCCCGCCTTATTTTACCACGCCGCGCCCGCCCGGCGCAAGCCACGCGGGACGCAAAAACGCCGCCCCTTTCGGGACGGCGTTTCGTTTAGCTTTATGCGACGATCACACGCAGGTGTAGCCGCCGTCGACGGCGACGATCTGACCGGTGACGTAGCTGGACTCCTCGGCGCCGAGGAACACGGCGGCGGGATTGAGCTCGCCCTGCTGGCCGTAGCGGCCCATGGGGACGGTCTGCTTGGCGAAGTTCTGGAAGTACTCGGTATCGAGCGTCGCGGTGGTGAGCTCGGTGTAGAAGTAGCCCGGGCAGATGGCGTTGACGGTGATGCCGAAGGGAGCGAGCTCCGCGGCGGCGCCGCGGGTGAAGTTGACGACCGCGCCCTTGGTCGCGTGGTAGGCGATGGTGGGGATGGCGGTGTTGCCGACGAGGCCGTAGATGGAGGCGATGTTGATGACGCGGCCGTAGGTCTGCTTGCCGGCCTCGATGTTCTTCTTCATGTAGCCCGCGAAGATCTTGGTGACCTCGAAGACGGAGGTGAGGTCGAGATTGAGGGTGAACTCCCAGTCCTCCTTCTTGTAGTCGACGAGGGCGGTGCCGGTGCCGCGCTCGCCGCCGGCGTCGTTGACGATGACTTCAACGTGGCCGAACTTGGCGTCGATGGCGTTGATGGCGCCCATGATGGACTCGGTGCTGGTGACGTCGCAGGCGACGGGCAGCATGGAGACGCCGTACTTGGCTTCCCATTCCTTCGCGCTGGCTTCGAGCCTGTCCGCTCTACGAGCCATGAGCACGAGGTCGGCGCCGCACTGGGCGTAGCCTTCGGCCATCTGCTTGCCGAGACCGGAGGACGCTCCGGTGATGGCGACTACTTTGCCTTTGTAATCAAACATGTTTTTCCTCCCGATATTTTGATGCATCTCTGCATAGTATTCTCAAAAAAGCGTCTGAACATAATTAGGCCGACCGGTCAGCCAATTAAGGCGCAGGGCTCTTGCCCCGCCGCGGTCAGCATCAATAAAGTACCATAGCGGCATTTGGTTGTCAACAGCGCGGGGGGATGGTAAATTTTTCTCGGATTATTGCACAAGACCGGGCCCGCGCCGCCGCCGTTTTTTATATTTATTTCATATTGTTGTAATACTTTCCGGCGTCCGTTCCGGCCGTGCCGGGGCTTCCCTCACGCGGGGGAGCCGCCGCCGCGCGGGGCGATGTTGACACGGAAAGACCCGGATGATATGCTTGGACCGCCGGAGACCGGACGGGGGCCCTCCCGGGCCTTCCGCGCGGCGCGGAAAACGGAGAAAGCGGGGGATACGGCATGCGCGACAGCGAGGGGTTCGACCTCTGGGCGGACAAATACGACGATCACGTCAGGCAGTACGAGCGCGAGGGAGGCTACCCCTTCGCGGGCTACGGCGAGGTGCACGAGCGCATCTTCCGGCGCGTCGCGGCGAAGAAAAACGCGACCGTGCTCGACCTCGGCTTCGGCACGGGGACGCTGACGGCGCGGCTCTACGGCGCGGGCTGCCGCGTCTTCGGGCAGGACTTCTCCCCGAAGATGCTCGAGACCGCCGCGGCGAAGATGCCGGACGCGGAGCTTTACTGCGGCGACCTCACGGAAGGGCTTGTCGGGCCGCTCAAAGAGCAAAAATACGACTTCATCATAGCGACCTATTCGCTCCACCACCTGACCGACCCCCGGAAGGTCTCGCTCCTGCGAG
>JAFZAM010000080.1 GCA_017557265.1 Oscillospiraceae bacterium
CACGGCGAGCCCCACGGCCGCCGCCGCGCCTATGGCCGGAGCTCCCCGCACGCGCAGAGAGCGTATCGCCTCGAATATGGCCTCTCGGTCCGTGAGCCGGAGCATGACGACCTCGCCGGGCAGCTTCGTCTGGTCGATAATGACGAGCGCGTCGCCCTCCCGGTCGAAGGAGACTGTATCTATTTCGTGGATGTCCATATAAGGCCTCCGCTTGATTTCTGGTAATATTCTATACCGCACGAGCCCGCGGCGCAAGGCGGACTTGTAATTCGGCGCCCGCGGATATAAAATAGCGTCGGGAGGTGTCGACATGCGCATCTTAGACAGCATAGCCGCCGCGGCCTCGCGCATAGACGCGAAGGGCTGGAGCGAGGGGACGGGAGGAAATCTCAGCGTCCTCGTCGACTCGTGGGATATGAAGACTTCCGAAGGCCCGGAGTTCCCGCTGTCGTGGGACGCCTCCGCGCTCGAGGGACGTATGGTCGCCATAACGCGAAGCGGCTGCCGTCTCTGCGACGTCGCTCGCGCCCCTGAGCGCGAGATAGCCCTTTTGCGTATAGAAAAGGGGAGCGCAAGGCTTCTTTGGGGCCTCGAGGGGGGCGGCAGACCCTCCAGCGAGCTCGCGGCGCATCTGATGAGCCACGCCTCGCGCCTTTGCTCCGACGAAAGCCACCGCGCCCTCGCTCACATGCACGCGACTCATCTCATCGCGGCGGGCATGGTGTGCCCCGAGGAGGAAAAGTCCTTTACGCGCCTTTTATGGTCGATGTGCACGGAGGCTCTGATGTTTCTTCCCGAAGGGATAGGCATTCTTCCGTGGATGCCCTGCGGGACGGACGAGATAGGCGCGCTGACGGCTGAAAAGCTCGCCGGCTTCCGCCTCGTGCTCTGGCAGAACCACGGCGTATTCGCCTCCGGCGCTTCGCTCGAGGACGCGCTCGGGCGCGCCGAGATAGCGGACAAGGCCGCCGAGCTCTTTTTGCTCACGCGCGGCGCCGACGCGAGAACGATAACGCGCGGCCAGCTCCGGGAACTCGCCTCCGCGCTCGGTATTACGCCGAGAGACGGCTGGCTGTAAGCCTGATATCAAGAACGCGGCAGAGTTTTCTGCCGCGTTTTTTATTTCTTTGTCCAGTAAAACGCGCGCACGAAGCGAAAACGTCCGCCGTCGGACGCGTTGACAGCGCAGCAGATTCCTCCGGCGAGCCCGCCGGCTGCGCAGATGATGAGGTCGGACATCGTGTCGTGAAGCCCGATATCGATGTACCCCGGCCATGCCTCGCCGTTTACGACAACGCTTTCTATCTCCCGAGTGACGGCGTTGTTGCCGCCGTCCGGATCGAGCAAGATCGTGCTGATGCTCTTGACCAGCGTGTCCTTTTGCATGTCGTAGCGGAACACGCAGTCCATGAAGTATTCGAAGAACTCCCAGAGCACGCCGATAAAGATAGCGAAGCAGAGCGCGAAAAGAAAAGTCGCGAGCGGTCTCGGCGTTTTGCCGGTCATTATCTCAAGGAAGGACGCGCCGGTCAGCGCGAGGAAAAAGGCCGCGATAAGATGCAGCGCCGCGTCCCAGACGGGGACGGAGACGTAGAGCTCGACGAGCTCGCCGAGGATGTTCGCGCAGAAGAGCCCGAGAACGTATATGACCGAGAGCGCGTCGGGCGGCTCGACCCGAAGGACGAACGTAACGAGCTCCGGCAGGAACAAAAATACGAACGTGACCGCAAAATAGAGCGGCCGTTTTGCTCCGCCGGAGCGCGTGAAGACGAGCAGCGCCGCCATCGCGGCGATGCAAGCCAGACGAACGATATTGAGAAAAAGATGCTTCTTAAACCAAGCGGTCATCTGACCGTGAAGGCACTCTTGGCAATATCGCGGCGCATGTGCATGTTTTCGAAGGAGATCTTGTCCGCCGCGGCGTACGCCGTCCTGACGGCCTCCTCCATCGAGCCCGCGACGGCCGTAACGCCGAGAACGCGCCCGCCGTTTGTATAGAACTTGCCGTTTTCGGCTTTTGTGCCGGCGTGGAAGACGGTCGCGAGCTTTCCGGCCTCGTCGAGCCCGTGTATCTCGTAGCCGGACTTGTAGGCGACGGGGTAGCCGCCGCTGGCTATGACGACGCAGCAGGCGAAAGCATCTTTCCACTTGACGTCGATATCCGCGAGCCTCTCGTCGGTCACGGCCTCGAATACGTCGAGAAGGTCCGTTTCGAGAAGAGAGAGGACGGGCTGCGTCTCGGGATCGCCGAAGCGCGCGTTGTACTCGACGACCTTCGGCCCGTCGGGCGTGAGCATAAGTCCGAAGTATATGACGCCCTTGAACTTGCGCCCCTCGGCGTTCATCGCCTCGACGGTCGGGACGAATATCTCGTGCAGGCAGCGCTCGGCGAGCTCGGGAGTGTAGTCGGCGACGGGGCAGAAGGCGCCCATGCCGCCGGTGTTCGGGCCCTTGTCGTCGTCGTAGGCGCGCTTGTGGTCGCGGGAGGACGGCATCTGGACGATGGTCTTGCCGTCTGTAAAGCACAGGACGGTGAGCTCGGGGCCGGTCATGCGCTCCTCGATGACGACGCGCGCGCCGGACTGGCCGAACTTCTTGTCGAGCATCATGGAGCGGACGGCGTCCTCGGCCTCGCCGAGCGTCTCCGCGACGACGACGCCCTTGCCGAGCGCTAGGCCGTCGGCCTTGACGACTATGGGAGCGCCGACCTTGCGAAGGTAAGCGAGCGCCTCTTCCATATCGTCGAAGCTCTCCCACTGCGCGGTCGGGATGCCGTACTTTTTCATCAGGGACTTCGAGAAGACCTTGCTCGCCTCGATGATGGCCGCGTTCGCGCGCGGGCCGAAGGCGCGTATGCCCGCCGCCTCGAGCGCGTCGACCATGCCGAGCGCGAGGGGATCGTCGGGCGTCACGACGACGTAGACGACCGCGCGCTCCTTCGCGAGCGCGACGACGCCCTCTATGTCCGTCGCCTTGACGGGGACGCATTCGGCTATCTCGGAGATGCCGCCGTTGCCGGGAGCGCAAAGGAGCTCCGTGACGCGCGGGCTTTTCTTGAGTGCGGCGCAGACTGCGTGCTCGCGGCCGCCGGAGCCGATAACGAGAACTCTCATGATGATCCCTCCGCGATCAATGATGGAACAAACGTATGCCGGTAAACGCCATTACGATGCCGTACTTATCGCAGACCTCGATGACGTTGTCGTCGCGTATCGAGCCGCCGGGCTCCGCGACGTAGGCGACGCCGCTCTTATGAGCGCGCTCTATGTTGTCGCCGAACGGGAAGAAGGCGTCCGAGCCGAGGGCGACGCCGGTATTAGTATCGAGCCAGCGGCGCTTTTCCTCGCGGGAGAGAGGCTCGGGCTTGACGGTGAAGTACTTGTCCCACTCGTTGAGGATATCCATATAGTCCTCGGAGATGAAGACGTCTATAGTGTTGTCTCTGTCCGGACGGCTGATGCCCTTTTTAAACGGCAGCTCAAGGATGGCGGGATGCTGGCGGAGATACCAGTTGTCGGCCTTGCTTCCGGCGAGCCTCGTGCAGTGTATGCGCGACTGCTGGCCGGCGCCGACGCCGATGGCCTGCCCGTCTTTTACGTAGCAGACGGAATTGGACTGAGTGTATTTGAGCGTTATCATCGAGACGATGAGGTCGCGCACGGCCTCGGGAGGCAGCTCCTTGTTCTTCGTGACTATATTGGAGAAGAACTCGGGTCCTATCTTGAGCTCGTTGCGCCCCTGCTCGAAGGTGATGCCGTAGACGTCCTTGTGCTCGACGGGCGCGGGACGGTACGACGGGTCCATCTGAACGACGTTGTAGTTGCCCTTTTTCTTGCGCTTGAGGATGGCGAGCGCCTCGTCGGTGTAGCCGGCCGCTATGACGCCGTCGGAGACCTCGCGCGAGAGGATGCGGGCAGTCGCCTCGTCGCATATACCGGAGAGCGCGGCCCAGTCGCCGTAGGAGCTCATGCGGTCGGCGCCGCGGGCGCGCGCGTAGGCGCTCGCCATAGGCGTAAGCTCGAGATCCTCGACGAAGTATATTTTCTTCATGACGTCGCTGAGCGGGGAATAGACGGCCGCGCCGGCGGGGCTGACGTGCTTGAAGCTCGCCGCCGCGGGAAGACCCGTCGCAGCCGAGAGCTCGGTGACGAGCTGCCAGGAATTGAGCGCGTCGAGGAAGTTTATATAGCCGGGCCTGCCGTTGAGGACGGTGACGGGAAGCTCGCCGTCAATGAAAATGCGCGAGGGCTTCTGGTTCGGGTTGCACCCGTATTTGAGTTCAAGCTCTTTCATTTTTCGCACCTCTCAGCTCTTTTTGTGAGCGTTGATTATCTTGCTTTCTATCTTTCCGGTCGCGAGATCGACCGCCGCGGCGTAGAGGGAGACGCGGTTGTCGGGATCGAGCGCGTTCCAGACGGCCGCCGCGAGAGCGACGGGACCGTCGGCGTCGGGCTCGACGTCGCGCGGCTCGCCCTTGAAGGAGGGAAGCGGCTTTCCGTCGCCGACGTAGGTGTGGATAAGGCGCATCTTACCGGGCGCGGCCTCGGGATAGTCGAAGAACTCGCGCACGACGGTCTTTCCGTCGGGATCGCCGGACTTGAGGATGCTAAGCGCGTACCCGCCGTCGGGATAGAGGACGCCGGAGATGCGCGGGGTAAAGTTCGGCGCGTCGGGCTCGAACGTGCGGGTGCGCAGCGCGGACTCAAAGCTCCCGAAGACGGCCAGATGCTCCGCTATCGTATCGGTCTGGTCGCCGTTGGTGACGACCGTGCAGCCGTTTACGCGGCGGACGGGGGAGTAGATTATCAGCGAGGGATCGGAGAGCAGCGCGGGGTCGTAGGCCTCGGTGCGAATGCCCTCCCCGTCGGGAACGAAAACGCGGTTGCGGCTGTTTATGCTGCGACCCATGATGAAATAGACGATGAGCCCCTTCTTTCCGTCGGAGCTCGTCCCGATCGCGACGCCGCGGCCGGGATAGGTGTTGCCCTTGAGCGCTTCGGTCATCTTCATTTTTCATTTACCTCCGGTAATATCCTGACGCGTCTGCCCTCGACGACGAGTCGTCCCTGACAGAACAGCGATATAGACTCGGGGAGTATTTTCCACTCCGCCTGCTCCATTATACGGCGCTGAAGCGTCTCCGGAGTGTCGTTTTCCTCCACTTGGACGGCTTTTTGCAGGATTATGGGGCCTGCGTCCGCCTCGGCCACGACGAAGTGCGACGTCGCCCCGCTGACCTTCACGCCGTAGGCGAGCGCCTTCTTGTGCACGCGCAGCCCGTAGGCGCCGTTGCCGCAGAAGGAGGGAATGAGCGCGGGGTGGATGTTTATGACTCTGTTTTCGTAGACCTCGGAAAAGCTCGGCGAGAGCACGTAGAGAAATCCCGCGAGGACGACGAGCTCCGCTCCGGCGTCGCGGCAGGCGCGCTCGACGGCGTCGGTGTAGGCCTGTCTGTCGGGATAAGCCTTGACGTCGACGACCCTGGAGGGGACTCCGGCCTTCTCGGCTCTCGTGAGCGCGTAGACGTCGGGCGATGAGGAGATGACCGCGCATATCTCGCAGTTTTTGATCTTCCCGTCGGCGAGCGCGTCGAGGATGGCCTGCAGGTTCGTGCCGCCGCCGGAGACGAGGACCGCGGTCTTTACCATTTGACGTCGACTCCCTTCTCGCCGCTGACGCAGTTGCCGAGGACGTAGGGCCGCTCGCCGCAGCGGACGAGAGCCTCCATGACGGCGCCCGCGTCGGAGGCGGAGACGGCCATCATGAAGCCTATGCCCATGTTGAAGGTGTTGTACATCTCGCGCGTTTCTATGCCGCCGCGCTCCTGCAGGAGGTTGAATATCGGCGGAACGGGCGCGCCGCTTGCCGATATGACGGCTCGGATGCCGTCCGGCAGCATGCGGGGGACGTTTTCGAAGAAGCCGCCGCCGGTTATGTGGCACATGCCGTGGACGTCGACGCCGAGCTTGTCGACGAGCGCCGTCACGGTGCGGCAGTAAATGCGGGTGGGCTTTAGCAGCTCGTCGGCGAGGGAGCAGCCGAGCTCGGGAAGGTACGCCTTCAGGTCGGCGTTTTCCACGTCGAGCAGCTTGCGCACGAGCGAGAAGCCGTTGGAGTGCAGTCCGCTCGAGGCGAGGCCGATGATTATATCGCCGTCCTTTATCGCGCTGCCGTCTATCATGCGGTTTTTGTCGACTATGCCGACTGCGAAGCCGGCGATGTCGTATTCGTTTTCGTCGTAAAAGCCCGGCATCTCGGCGGTCTCGCCGCCGACGAGCGCGCACGCGCCGCGCACGCAGCCCTCGGCCACGCCGGAGACTATCTCGGCTATGCGCTCGGGCTTGTTCTTGCCGCAGGCGATGTAGTCGAGGAAGAACATCGGGCGCGCGCCGCAGCAGGCGATGTCGTTGACGCACATGGCGACGCAGTCGATGCCGACGGTGTCGTGCCTGTCGGCCAGAAACGCTATCTTAAGCTTCGTGCCGACGCCGTCCGTTCCGGAGACGAGGACGGGCTCGGATATGCCTGTGAGGTTGGGCAGCACCATGCCGCCGAAGCCGCCGATGGAGGAAAGGACCTCGGGGGTCTGAGTCCTCTCGACGTGCTTTTTCATGAGCTCTACGGCCTTATAGCCCGCGGTAACGTCTACGCCGGCCGCGGCGTAGCTCTCGGAAAAAGACTCTGACATGTTGACCTCCAAATATTATTCTTTTCCGGTCCAGCAATAGGTGCAGACGCTGTCGGGATCGAGGCCGATGGCGTCGAGAAGACCCTTGAGAGACTGGTATTCGAGCGATGTAAAGCCGAGCTTTTTGCATATCGCGCAGCGCATGCTTTTGCCG
>JAFZAM010000081.1 GCA_017557265.1 Oscillospiraceae bacterium
CCTCGGCTCTGACGGCGACGATCTCGTCGCCGAAAAGGAGCGCCTCGACCTTGAAATCGTTGGAAGTAAGCGTGTCGTAAATGCCGGAGACGACGGCGGGATCGGGCTTTATAGAGGCGGCGGGAACGCCGGCTTTTTCGGCGACCGCGTCCTTGAGCCTGTCCCAGCAGGAGCGAAGATCCTTCGTACTGGGCTTGGGGACTTCGACTGCGAAGGCCTTGACCGCCGGCATGAGGTTTACTGCGCGAGATATGCCGCCCATAAGTATCCTGTGGCCCTCGTCCTGCTTGGAGATATCCACGACGAGGTCAGACTCGACCTTCGTCATACAGGCGAGAACGGACTTTCTTTCCGCGCCGTCGACTATGTCGACCTTGCATTTGCGGCAGACGCCGCGCCCGCCGCACGGCGCGTCAATCTGAAGGTCTGCTTCAATGAGCGCGTCCATGATGGTGACGCCGGAGCTGACCTCGACCTCAATGTTTGAAGGTAAAAACTTGACTTTCATTTTATGGACCTCTCGCTCACAAGTCTTCGTTGAAGAGGAAGCATCCGACGTAAGTCAGCGTTCCGCGCCCGTAATAATACGTGATGCCGTTTTTCTTGCAGACCTCGCTGATCATCAGACCGAAGCCCTCCATCGGATGAACGAGCCTGTCGGGAAAACGGCAGGGCGCGTCGGGATAGGTGCAGCTTTTGCACTTTTTGCATCCTCCGGCGCCGAGAGCGAGCAGAGGCTCGTCCGTGCGCTCGCGTATCGCCTCGAGCAGCTTTATATAATTCTCTCCGTGCTTTCTCGCGGCTTCGCCCATGCCCTCAAAATCGAGCTCATCCTCAAGCTCGGCCGTGGTCTGCACTATAACGCCGCAGTTGAAGGCGTGGATCTTCTCGGCGCATTCCTCGATCGTCCCGCAGGCGGGCGGACACGCCCAGTTTTTGCCGTAGCTCTTGCACTTGTTGACGGCGCACATGTCGCGCACTTCGTTCATGGGAACGAGCGTCGCAGGATCGACCCGGCCGGCGAAAGTGAAGCCCGTCTCAAGAGCCAGATCTATCAGATCGGAAGCTTTCATCGCAAACCTCCATGAGTTTTATTGAAATTATTATACATGACTTTTTGTATTTTGCAAAGCGATATGTTATACTTAAACAAGCTAAAACAATTCTGGAGGTCGTTATGGCTCTTTTCAAAAGAAACTGGGAAAAGGAATCCGGGAAAAGCACGATAGCACGCCTTGCTTTCAAGGTTTTTTACGTGCATATCATGACCATAATCCTTTTCGTCGTTATCACTCTTTTCCTGATAGCGCTTGAAAACATCCTCAAGACGGAGCTTACCTCCAAGGGCTGGGTCTTGGGCCTCATAAACATACTCTGCCTCGCATTTTATCTGCTCTACGCTTACGTGGAGTCGTGGCGGACCGGCGCGCGCGATCTGAACCTCGTCAACTACAAGCACATCAAGTATAATCCCGCGAAGCCCGTCGTCGCCGGCTTTATCTCGCAGATACTCGGCGCCATAGCCGCTGTGCTCGCGCTGTTTGACTCGCTTTCGGTCTCCGAGCTTGCCCGGCGCTTTATGACTTTTTTCTATCTCAATTTCCTCTATCCGATATCGATGGCCAATAAAGGCGAGGCTTCAAAGATATTCTATTTCATTCCCATACTCATCGGACCCGTCGTTTGCACGATAGCCTATCATCTCGGATACAGAGAGATCCGGCTGCTCGACAAGATAATGTATAAAAAGCCGGAGAACAATCAGCTGAAAAAGTGACCGTTCTGTACCGCGGCGCGTGAGCATAGACTCCTCCGGGAGGGATCCGTGTGAAGACCTTGACTTATCTCGCTTTCGTCGCCGCAGTCGCTTTTGCGATACTCGTTTTGTTTCTAAAGCTCGACGCTCTGCCCGCATCGGGTGAAGGCGCAGGTAACGCTCCGTCAAGACCGACGCTTATCGTCGATCCGGGACATGGCGGGGAAGACGGAGGAGCGGTCGCTCCCGACGGAACAGCCGAGGCGGATATCAATCTCAGCATTTCCGAAAGGCTCGAACTGGTAGCCTCTTTTTTCGGTGTAAGGGTCGTAATGACAAGAAGCGGGAACGATATATCATATCCCGCCGACGCGAAGACCGTTAAAGCCCGCAAGACCGCCGATCAGCGCGCAAGGGTGGAGCTTATAAACTCGAATCCCGGCGCGGTGCTTATAAGCGTACACCAGAATAAGTATACGACGCCGTCTCCGCGCGGGGCGCAGGTCTTCTATGCGCGAACGGACGGCAGCCGTGAGCTCGCCGAGAAAACGCAGGAGCTGCTCTCGGTCCTTCCCGAGGGCGGCAGCGACAGGACCGCCATGCCGGTATCAGATGACGTCTACATCATGAAAAACGTCTCCTGCAAGGCCGTGCTGGCCGAGTGCGGATTTATATCAAATCCGGGCGAGCTCGCCCTTCTCGAAAGCGGTACTCATCAGACCAGACTCGCGTCGGCGCTCGCCGCCGCGTATCTTTCTACTTGCTTACGGACGGAGGCCGGATAAATGGCTAAGACCAAGACAGTATTCTTCTGCACGGAATGCGGCAACGAGTTTCCGAAGTGGGCGGGGAAGTGCCCTGCCTGCGGGAGCTGGAACACGCTCGTGGAAGCGGAGAGCAAGCCCCAAAAGCCCGGCAGGGAATCCGCTGCGCGCTCTAATAGCCGTCCGTTCCGCATCTCCGAGGTCGACACTGATAAAGAGATAAGGTTTTCCACGGGCTTTTCCGAGCTCGACAGAGTGCTCGGAGGGGGAGTGGTGGACGGGTCTCTCGTCCTTGTCGGCGGTGCGCCGGGGATAGGGAAGTCGACTCTTCTGCTGCAGCTCTGCGGCAAGTGCGCTTCGGACAAGACCGTGCTGTACGTCACCGGCGAGGAATCCGGACGGCAGATAAAGCTCCGCGCGGACAGGCTTGGCATCAGCGCGGATAATCTGCTCATCCTCGTCGAGACGGATCTTGCTGAGGTGCTCTCGGCTATTGGCTCCGTTTCGCCGGACGTCGTGATAATCGATTCCATCCAGACGATGTATAACGCCGAGCTCGACAGCATGCCCGGCAGCGTCGGACAGATAAAGGAATGCACGTCCGCGCTCATGCAGATAGCCAAGGGCGACGGCATTACCGTCTTCATCGTCGGACATATCAATAAGGAAGGCAATATCGCCGGGCCGAAGGTGCTCGAGCACATGGTCGACTGCGTACTGTATTTCGAGGGCGACAGAATGGCCGACTTCAGGATACTGCGCGCCGTCAAGAACCGCTTCGGCTCGACTAACGAGATAGGCCTTTTCGAGATGGCCGAGACCGGGCTTCGCGAGGTGCCGAATATATCGGAAACGCTGCTCTCGGACAGGCCCACCGACGCGCCCGGTACGTGCGTGACCTGCGTCATGGAGGGAACGCGGCCGCTCCTTGCCGAGATCCAGGCGCTCGTGACGCCGACGAGCTTCAACGTTCCGCGCAGGACGTCTAACGGCGTCGATTACAGCCGCGCCATGCTTCTGCTGGCGGTGCTTGAAAAAAGGGGAGGGCTAAGGCTAGCACAGAGCGACGCCTATATAAACGTCGTCGGCGGCGTCGAGCTCAACGAGCCCGCGGCCGATCTTGCTACCGTGCTCGCCATAGCCTCCAGCGTGCTCGACAGACCCATAGGCGACAAGCTCGCTGCGATAGGCGAAGTC
This sequence comes from Oscillospiraceae bacterium, assembly GCA_017557265.1. GTDB lineage: Bacteria > Bacillota > Clostridia > Oscillospirales > Oscillospiraceae > RGIG7949. The sequence goes on from JAFZAM010000081.1 coordinate 3,718, forward strand.
GGACTCTCGGGAGAAGTGCGAAGCGTCTCGTCGATGGCTCAGAGACTCAGTGAAGTCGGCAGGCTCGGCTTTGAATACTGCGTCGTGCCGAAGAGAGCCAAAG
>JAFZAM010000082.1 GCA_017557265.1 Oscillospiraceae bacterium
CGAGCCAGCGGCGCATCGAAAACGTGCAGACGGCGCTCATTCTTCCCGCGGCGGAGACGCTGCCGCAGCTCTGCGCGGGCGGCGAGGAGGGCTTCGCGAGCGGGCTGACCGCTCTCGCGGCGCGGCTCAAGCGCAGGAAGAACCCTCCCGCGGAGCTCATCGCGAATATCGAGGCGGATATCGCGCGCCTCGAGGAGGGGCTCAGCTTCGCCTGCGCCGACAGATACTTAAACGTGCTCTTCGGCGGCGTCAGCTGCGCCGTCGAGTATATACCGGAGGACGCGGTCGTCTTCCTCTACGAGCCCTCGCGCCTCGGCGAGCGGGCGAAGAACTACGTCTGGCGCATCTCGCAGGACGTCGAGACGCTCCTCGAAGCCCGGACGCTCGCGGACACGCAGACCGATCTCTTCGTCGGCTGGGACGAGTGCTGCGAGGCGCTCGCGGAATTCCCCGTCGTCATGGCGGACAGCTTCAGGGGCGGGACCTATCCCCTCGCGCCGCGCTCGCTGCTCTCCGTCACGGCAAAGCAGCTCCCCTCCTACGGCGGCAGTCTCCAGACCGCCGCGGGCGACATCGTCCACTACATGAAGGAGGGCTACCGCGTCGTCGTGACGTGCACGGACGAGCGCAAATGCGGCATCCTGCGCGACTATCTCGACAGTCTCGGCGTCCCCTGCGCGACTGACCCGGCCCTCGCCTCCCTGCCGCGCGGCGGACAGTGCTGCGTGACCGTCGGCGAGCTGGGCTCCGGCATGGAGTACCCCTCGCTGAAGCTCGCCGTCATAACCGAGGGGCAGTTTGCCGCGCAGAAGCCGAAAAAGGCTTCCCGCTCCAAAACTCCCGCAAAAGACCGGAAACGTCTCCAGAGCTTTTCCGACCTCTCCGTCGGCGACGCGGTCGTCCACGAGCAGCACGGCATAGGGCGCTTTCTCGGCGTCGTGAAGATGCCGGTCGACGGGGTCGAGAAGGATTATATAAAGATAGCCTACGCGGGCACGGACGTGCTCTACGTCCCCGCGACGCAGCTCGACATGGTCTCGAAGTACGTCGGCGCGGGCGAGGAGCAGAACGTCCGCCTCAACAAGCTCGGCGGCGCCGAGTGGGCGCGCTCCAAGTCGCGCGCGAAGGCCTCGGCCAAGGAGATGGCGAGCGAGCTCATCCGGCTCTACGCCGAGCGCATGCGCCGCCCCGGACACGCGTTTTCACCCGACAGCATGTGGCAGCAGGAGTTCGAGGAGGCCTTCGACTACACGGAGACCGACGATCAGCTCCGCGCCGCGGCCGACATCAAGGCCGACATGGAGCGCGAGGCGCCCATGGACAGACTGCTCTGCGGCGACGTTGGCTTCGGCAAGACGGAGGTCGCGCTCCGGGCCGTCATGAAATGCGTCATGGACGGCTATCAGGCGGCGATCCTCGTCCCGACGACCGTCCTCGCCAATCAGCACTACGTGACCGTCATGCGCCGCTTCGCGGGCTATCCCGTCACCGTCGAGCTGCTCAGCCGCTTCAGGACGGCCTCGGAGATAAAAAAAGCTCTCAAAAACATCGAAAACGGCACGGCCGATATCGTCATCGGCACGCACCGTCTCATACAAAAGGACGTCAGGTTCTCCAAGCTCGGGCTTCTCGTCGTCGACGAGGAGCAGCGCTTCGGCGTCTCACACAAGGAAAAGCTCAAGGAGCTCGCGGGCAACGTCGACGTGCTCTCGCTCTCGGCCACGCCTATTCCGAGGACGCTGAACATGGCGCTCTCCGGGCTTCGCGACATGAGCACCATATCCGAGCCGCCGAGCGGGCGTCACCCCGTCCAGACCTACGTGCTCGAGCACGACTGGTCCGTCGTCTGCGACGCGATAAGGCGCGAGGTCGCCCGCGGCGGGCAGGTATACTACCTCCACAACCGCGTCGAGACCATTCAGCGCACGGCGGCGCGCCTTTCGCAGATGCTCGACGGCGTCTCGGTCGCCTACGCGCACGGGAAGATGAGCGAGGATCAGCTCTCGGACGTCATGGAGCGCGTCTCGTCGGGCGAGGTGCAGGTCCTCGTCTGCACGACGATAATCGAGACCGGCATCGACATACCGAACGTCAACACGCTCATTATCGAGGACGCCGACCGGCTCGGGCTCGCGCAGCTGCACCAGATACGCGGGCGCGTCGGGCGCTCGTCCCGCCATGCCTTCGCCTATTTCACGTTCAGGCGCGGCAAAATACTCAGCGAGGACGCGGCCAAGCGCCTCGCGACGATACGCGAATTCGCCGAATTCAACAGCGGCTTCCATATAGCCATGCGCGACCTCGAGATACGCGGCGCGGGCAATCTGCTCGGCGCGGAGCAGTCGGGGCACATGATGAGCGTCGGCTTCGATATGTACTTAAAGCTGCTCGAGGAGGCCGTCCTCGAAGAAAAGGGCGAAAAGCCGAAAAAGCGCGCGGAGTGCTCGGCCGACCTCACGGTCTCGGCCTCCATCCCCGACAGCTACGTCTCCTCCCCCGAGCAGCGAATGGACCTCTACCGCCGCATCGCGCTCATCGAGGACGAGGACGACGCCGACGACATGACCGACGAGCTCATCGACCGCTACGGCGACCCGCCGAGGAGCGTCAACACGCTCATCCAGGTCGCTCTCCTGCGCGGAGAGGCCGCGGCGGCGGGCATCTGCGAGATAGCCCAGAAGGGCGGCAGGATGTTTTTCAAGCTGACGGACTTCGATATGGCGAGGATAAGTCTCCTTTACAACGAGAGCGACTTCCGCGGGCGCATCAAGGTCGAGGCGGGCACGAATCCCGCCGTCAGCATAAAGCTCATGAAAAAGGACGTCTTAAGCGAGGCGGCCCGGTTTATAAAAGCATACAAGGCCACGGCAAGCGGCCTTGAGAAAGGAACCGAAATATGAAGACCCTCTCAAAGATCCTCGCGGCTCTGCTCGCGCTGAGCCTGCTCTTTGCCGCCGGCTGCGCGAAAAACGAGCCCTCAAGCACCACGGACCCGGCTTCTCCGACCGCCTCGCCGGCCGGCACGGCCGATCCCGTTCCCGCGGACGACTCCGACCCCGCCGCCG
>JAFZAM010000083.1 GCA_017557265.1 Oscillospiraceae bacterium
ATGGCAAAGTTTCGAATGAGCGAAGAGCGCTACAAGGCCCTCAAGGACGAGCTGAACTATCTGCAGACCGTCAGGGAAAAGGAGGTCTCCGAGCTCATTAAGGAAGCCCGCAGCTTCGGCGACCTGTCCGAGAACAGCGAGTACGACGAGGCCAAGACCGAGCAGGGCATGCTCTATTCCAAGATCGCCGAGATCAAGAACCTCATCGAGAACGCCGAGATCATCGAGCACAGCAAGGAGACCGGCAAGGTCGGCCTCGGCACCGTCGTGACAGTCGTCGACCTCGAAACGAAAGAGGAAGAGGAATACCATATCGTCAGCTCGCAGGAGGCCGATCCTCTCAACTGCAGAGTCTCCGAGGAGTCTCCCTTCGGCGCGTCGCTCATCGGCCATAAGGACGGCGACACGATAACCGTGCACGCTCCCGCAGGCGACATCAAGTACAAGATCAAGAAGATATCCAAGGCCAAGTAAGCGCCGGAGGACTTATGACAGACGAGACCAATTTCACGGAAGATTTGTCGGAAATACTGCGCATCAGGCGCGATAAGCTCGCCAGACTGCAGCAGGACGGCAAGGATCCCTTTGCGCTCACGCGCTTCGAGCGCACGGCGCACGCAGCCGAGATAAAGGATAACTTCGAGGCCATGGAGAACGCGACCGTTTCCATGGCCGGCCGCATCATGTCCAAGCGCGACATGGGCAAGGCGTTCTTCTGCGACCTGCAGGACGACAGCGGCCGCCTCCAGCTCTACGTCCGCGTCGACGACCTCGGTCCCGACGCCTTCGCGGAGTTTAAGAAGTGGGACATCGGCGACATCGTCGGCGTCGAGGGCTTCGTTTTCAGAACGAGGCGCGGCGAGATATCCGTCCACGCGCAGCAGATGACGCTGCTGTCGAAGTCGCTGCGTCCGCTGCCCGAGAAGTTCCACGGCCTGACCGACGTCGAGACGCGCTACAGACAGCGCTACGTCGACCTCATCGTCAATCCCGAGGTGCGCCGCGCCTTCGAGATACGCAGCGGCTTTATAAGCCACATCCGCAGCTTCCTCGACGCGAGGGGCTTCCTCGAGGTCGAGACGCCCGTACTCAGCGCCATCTCCGGCGGCGCGACCGCGCGCCCCTTCATAACGCACCACAACGCCCTTGACATAGACATGTACCTGCGCATCGCGACGGAGCTCCACCTCAAGCGCCTCATCGTGGGCGGCATGGAGCGCGTCTACGAGATAGGCCGCATCTTCCGCAACGAGGGCATGGACACGCGCCACAACCCCGAGTTCACGAGCGTCGAGCTCTATCAGGCTTACGCCGATTTCAACGACATGATGGACCTATTCGAGGAGCTGCTCTCCTCGGCCGCCATGAAGCTCCTCGGCACGACCAGGGTGACCTGGCAGGGCGAGGAGGTCGACCTCGCGCCCGGCTGGCCGCGCCTTACGATGGCCGAGGCCGTCAAGCAGTACCTCGGGCTCGACTTCATGGCCATAGAGACCGACGAGGAGGCTGTCAAGCTCGCCAAGCAGGTCGGCATCGAGCTCGACGGCAAGAACGGCCACGAGCCGACGTGGGGCAACCTGCTCTACGAGTGCTTCGACCGTCTCGTCGAGGAAAAGCTCGTCCAGCCGACGTTCATAACCATGCACCCCGTAGACGTTTCCCCGCTTGCCAAGAGGAGCCCGTCCGACCCGCGCCTGACCGAGCGCTTCGAGCTCTTTATATGCCGCAGCGAGATGGGCAACGCCTTCTCCGAGCTCAACGACCCCATCGACCAGAAGCAGCGCTTCCAGAAGCAGGTCGACCTGCGCAAGGCGGGCGACGACGAGGCCGGCATGATGGACGAGGACTATATTAACGCGCTCGAATACGGCATGCCGCCGACGGGCGGCCTCGGCATCGGCGTCGACCGCTGCGTCATGCTCCTGACGGGCAGCGATTCCATCCGCGACGTCATACTCTTCCCGACGATGAAGCCCGAGGGCCTCGGCAAAAAGGACGCCGGTAGCCTTCCCCTTGAGGGGAAGGTGGCTGCGCAGCAGCCGGATGAGGTGGATAACATAGACTTCTCCAACGTCGTCATAGAGCCGCTCTTTGCCGACTCCGTCGATTTCGAGACGTTCTCGAAGTCCGATTTCCGCGCCGTCAAGGTGCTCGAATGCGAGGCCGTCCCCAAGTCCAAGAAGCTGCTGAAGTTCACGCTCGACGACGGGAGCGGAACGCCGAGGACGATCCTCTCCGGCATCCGCGCCTTCTACGAGCCGGAGCAGCTCGTCGGCAAGACCTGCATCGCCATAACGAATCTCCCGCCGCGCGCCATGATGGGCATCGAGTCCTGCGGCATGCTGATCTCCGCCGTCCATAAGGAGGGAGAGGAGGAAAAACTCCATCTTCTGATGGTCGATCCTCATATCCCAGCCGGCGCGAAGCTGTACTGATAAATAATATATATCAATACCAAAAAGCCAGCTGACGTAGAGCAGCTGGCTTTTTTGAACTGTTGAAAGCTTTTCTTTTAAGTGTTATTATTTTTATGCGAAGAAAGTCTGTACATCCTGAGACAAATAGATTTGATGTATAATAAAGACACGTTTTCTTTGAAATACCATCTG
>JAFZAM010000084.1 GCA_017557265.1 Oscillospiraceae bacterium
ATCAGGCTATGAATACTCGCCTTCGTTCTATGCTCACCGCGCTGCTTTGCGGATTCATCGCGGGACTCGTCTGTTTCGCCTTTTATTTGCTGCGCGGACGCATATTTTCCCGCGGGCCGCTCGATGAAAGCGCGGTAGCTTCCGCAATGGAGGGGAACGAATACCCATCGGCCGCCGCCGAGACCGCGGTCGCGAAGGCGGTATCGCTCATCGGCCGCGTGCACTATTTCTGGGGCGGCAAGTACGATAAGCCCGGCGAGTGCCCCGAGTGGGGCTCCCCGCGCGAGGTAACGAGCGCGGGCAACAGCACTACCGGCACCGTGCGCCCCTTCGGGCTGGACTGCTCCGGCTTCGTCACATGGGCGTACGTCCAGGCGGGGGTCTCGCCCGCCGAGATAGGCTCCGGCACATGGAACCAGTGGTTCGCGTCGGCCGAGATCGAAAAAAGCGAGCTCCGCCCGGGCGATCTCGCATTCGCCAATTCTTACCCGGGAAGCTCATGGAACCACGTGGGTATATGCGTGGGGTTCCTCCGCGGGAAGCCCGTTTTCGCACACTGCACAAGCACATACGATAACGTCGTCGTCACGTATGCCGACGGCGTGTTCAGCTATTTCAGGCGGCCGTTCGCGCCGCAGAACGGAGGCGAATGATGAGCTGCAGGCTCGAGTTCATACTTGGAAGAGCGGGCTCCGGCAAGACGACCGCCCTTTTCGCGCGCGCGGCGGAAGCTCAGGACGCCGAACGCTTCATAATAGTACCCGAGCAGGCCACGTTCGAGACGGAGCGCCGCCTTGCGGAGTACCTATCCTCCGGGCTGTTCGGCTGCACGGTAACGTCGTGGAGCTCTCTTTCGCGCCACGTGCTCGATTCGCTTGGCGTAAGGCAGGCCTTCCTCTCCCCGCAGGGGCGGGTGATGCTGCTGCGCCGATGCGCGGACGCATGCGCGGCGAAGCTCACCGTGTTCAAGCGCTCCGCGGCAAGGGACGGCTTCCCCGCCGAGTGCGATATGCTCATATCGCGCTTCAAGCGCTGCGGCATGAGCGCCGCGGACGTGGCCGAGGCCGCGCAAAGGCTCCCCGAGGGGACGCCCCTTCGCGATAAGCTGTCCGATCTTTCCGTCGTTTTCGCCGACTGCGAGCGCCGATGCGAAAACCGCTACATAGATCCCGAGGATATGATGAACGAGATGCTTCGGAGGATGGACGCTTCCGTGCTCCGCGGCGCGCATGTGTTCATCGACGGCGGCGATACGCTGCACGAGCAGGCATACCCCGTTTTCGCGGGGCTGTTACGCTGCGCCGCTTCCGTGACCGTCGCGCTCTCGCTCGGCGCGGCCCTGCTCTTCCCGAGGAAGGAGGCGGCCGACGGTGAGGCATAACGTCGTTATCTATATCGCGATCATGGCCGCGACGACCTACGCCATCCGCGTCCTCCCGCTGACGCTCATACGCAGGCCGATAAAGAGCACGCTCATCCGCTCGTTCCTCTACTACGTGCCCTACGTCACGCTCGCCGTCATGACCTTCCCCGCCATTCTCGACGCGACGCAGAGCGTCTGGGCCGCCGTCGCTGCGCTCGTCGTGGGCATAGTGCTCGCCTGGTGCGGCGGAGGGCTCTTCCTCGTCTCGGTCGTCTGCTGCGTCGTCGTCTTCGTCGCGGAGCTCTTTTTATAAAAGCCTTGCTTTTCGCGCGCAAAGCCGATAAAATCAAGATATAAAATTAAAAGGAGGCAATCCAAATGCAGGAAGTATATGATTTTCTCAAGAAGTGCGGCACCTACTACATCGCGACCGTCGAGGGCGATCAGCCCCGCGTCCGCCCCTTCGGCACCGTCGACATCTTTGAGGGCAGGCTCTATATCCAGACCGGCCACGGCAAGGACGTCGACAACCAGATAAAGGCCAATCCGAAGGTCGAGATATGCGCCTTCGGCGGCGGCCAGTGGCTCCGCGTCGCGGCGACTCTCGTCGGCGACGAGCGCATCGAGGCCCAGCAGCACATGCTCGACGCGTATCCCAGCCTCCAGGGCAGATACAAGGCCGGCGACGGCGTCTGCGCCGTATACTGGCTCAAGGACGCGACCGCGACGTTCGCCTCCTTCGGCGGCGCCCCGAAGGTCGTCAAGTTCTGAGCAAAACGAGAAAAAGGGTCTTCCGCGAAGGGGCGGAAGGCCCTTTTTTGTTGTTGAGAGGGGCAAAAAAGCCTTCCCCCCGCCGGGGGGAAGGTGGCATCCGCCGTCTCACGCAAGGCGGATGACGGATGAGGGGCAAAACGGCCAGCGGCGGAGGATATGCCCCTCATCAGTCACGGCTACGCCGCGACAGCTTCCCCTCGAGGGGAAGCCTTTGGGGCGCGGCGGAAATTGACTGACAGCTGCGCGAGTGGTATCATGGGGAAAACGGGAAAGGAGGCGCGCGCATGGACGGACGGGGCCCCGACCTCATAAACGGCGATCTGCGAAAGGCCATGCCGGTCTTCGCGATGCCGCTCATCGCGACGAACCTGCTGCAGGCGCTCTACAACATCGTGGACATGATCATCGTCGGCCGCTTCGCGGGCTCGGCGGGCCTCTCCGCGGTCAGCGTCGGCGGGCAGGTCACGATGGTCGCGCTCTGCATCGTCCTGGGCGTCGCCAACGCCGCCTCCGTGCTCGTGGGCACGGAAGTGGGCGCGGGCAACCCGAATCTCGCTTACGCGCGCAC
>JAFZAM010000085.1 GCA_017557265.1 Oscillospiraceae bacterium
ACCACGACCCCGACATCATGATAAAGGCCTTCGAGCTCGTGCGCCTCGGCGAGGACGACGTCAAGAAGAAGTTCCCCGCCATGTACAACGCCTTCTGCTACGGAGCGCCCCCGCACGCGGGCTGCGCCCCCGGCATCGACCGCATCATCATGCTGCTCACGGGCGAGGAATCCATACGCGAGGTCATCACCTTCCCCATGAACCAGAGGGCTCAGGACCTCATGATGGGCGCGCCTTCCGAGGTCACCCGGAAGCAGCTCGACGAGCTCCATATCGCGATAAAGCCGGAATAATTCCAGATATATGCAAAAAGCGCCGCAAGTCGTTCTCCTGCGGCGCTTTTTTTGCGTTTTTTCGAACTTTTTTCTTACATTTTCCGAGCCGTTGTGCTACAATGATTATGTAAATCAGTCGGGGCGCGGCTCCCTCCGGAAACGACCCGCCGCCCGGCTGAGATCGCCGTTTGAAGGGAGGCTGGAGCGTGTTCTCCGTCGGTGAGCTCATAGCGTACGGCAATACGGGCGTCTGCCGCGTCGAGACGCTCGAGGAGGACAGGGCGGGCATGCGCTACGTCCTGAAGCCGCTCTATCAAAACTGCGTGATAAGTCTCCCCGTCGAGTCCACGAAGGTCTTCATGCGCCCGCTCATCTCGAAGGACGAGGCGCTCGCGCTCATCGATTCCATCCCCTCCGTCTCCGCCGAGCCCTACCACAACAAGGTCATGCGCCAGCTTATCGACCACTACGAGGACGCCCTGCGCGACTACGACTGCGCCGGACTTATCGAGCTGACGCTCTCGATATACGCCAAGAAGAAGCAGGTCGAGGCCGAGCGGCGCAAGTTCGGCTCGATAGACGAGCGGTACATGAAGCGGGCCGAGTCCCTGCTCTTCGGGGAGCTCGCCGCCGCGCTCGACGTCCCGCGCGAGAAGGTCAAAAGCTACATCGCCGACCGCCTCGGCGGCCCCTCCCCCTTCGGGGAATGAGATACAGTATTAAAGGCAGCTGCGCTCCGCAGCTGCCTTTTTTGTCGCCCGTTTAGGGCCTGCTTATCGAATAATACGTCAGATCGCGGTCCTCGCCGAGGTAGAAAACGTCCTTTTCGGCAAAGCGCGAGAACGTCATGCCGCACTTTTCCATGACGCGGCGGGAGACGTCGTTGCCGGTAAAGTACGAGGCCTCGACGGCGGTAAAGCCCCTCTCGTCGAATAGATATTCGAGAAAGCGCGCGACCGCCTCCGTCGCGTACCCGCGTCCCCACCACCGCGAGCCGAGGCCGTAGCCTATCTCGCAGGCGCCGCCGTCCTCGTCGAAGAGCGTGAGGATGCCGATAAGGCGCCCCGTCTCCTTCAGGCGTACGGCGAAGAGGGTCTCGCTGCCCTCGTATCTCGCGAGGAAGGCAGGGAAATCGAAGTCCTCGAGGCGCTCGACGTAGCGGCACATGAACGTCTCGAGGACCTTTTTGTCGTGCGAGATGTTATTGAAATAATCCTCTTTGTCGCTCTCGCGGACGGCGTCGATGACGAGTCTATCGGTCTCCATCCGCGTTTTCCCGAGCTATCCGCTTTACGTATATGCGCGACGGCGCGCCGTCGATATCGTCCATCATGGTCATGAACTCCCAGCCGTATTTCTCGTAGAGACCGACGTGGTTGGTCGAGAGATAGACCTCGCGGACGCCGTCCGCGCGCGCGAGGCGCTCGACCTCGTCGAAGAGGAGCCCCGCGAAGCGGCGCCCCCGCCGCGCGGGGAACGTATACACAAAGCCCACCCACGGGGTCAGCTCCGTCGGCTGAATGTCGTCCTTTTCCGCAAAAGTGCAGTAGGAGACGAGCTCGTCTCCCTCCGTCAGCAGCAGGACGCGCGAGTTTTCCCCGACCGTCTTGAAGAACGTCCCGCTCTCGAGCAGGGTTTTGAGAAACGGCCCCGCGCGCCAGTCGCTGCCGCCTATCGCGTCGAGCCAGCGCTCTTTATCGTCGGTCTCGAAGTAGTTTACGACCTTCATGCTTTTCTTACACGCCCCTGTTGACGATCTCGGCGTACGTGTCCTCGGGTATCATGGGGGAACAAATTTCCGCGAGCAGCTCCGCGTCTATCTCCCCCGTCTCCGCGTACTGCCTGCCCGCTTTGCGGACGAGCTCGAGGCGCGGGCCCGTCACGACGGCGGCCTCCGGCGCGTTGAACATCGGGCTCTCGGGGACGGTGATGACCGTCCCGCCGCCGGGAAAGCACAGCTTGAACTGCGCGACGGCGGGCTCGAAGTTGTGCTTCGCGTTCGGGAAGCCGCAGCCGCATATCATCATGTATTTAAGGTGCGAATAGTCCGCCTGCCCGACGTGCTCGTAGCGGTCGCCCGCCTTGCGCATCGCCATCGAGGAGAGCGGCAGCGTCCTGTCAAGCAGGGCCTTGAGCGGAGCGGGCATGCCGTAGCAGTAGAGCGGGAAGCTCCATATGAGCAGGTCGCTCGCGAGTATATCCTCGAGGATGCCGCGCATGTCGTCGTCGTGGACGCAGGTCCCGCCGTTATGCATGCAGGCGAAGCAGCCGCGGCAGTATTCGATATGGCTGTCGATGACGTTGAGTATCTTGGTCTCCTGCGGGGCGAAGCCGCTCATACCCTCGAGGAACGCGCGCGTTACGTGCATGGTGTCGCTGCCCTCACGCTTGGGGCTGCCGTTCAAGACGAGTATCTTCATTTATCTGCCTCTTTTCTTCTTATCCAGTCGTCGAGGAAGCGCAGCTGCTCCGGCGTGTGGAACCAGTGCTCGCCGCCCTCCATGACGGCGAGGCCAGCCCCGTGCGCCGCCGCGAAGGCGCGCATGGTATCGAGCGAGGTAAGCTCGTCGGCCGTGCCGCAAAGCATCTCGGTCGGGACGTCCCATTTGACGGGATGGGCGCGGACGTAGGAATAATACTCCCACGAGAGGTCCTCGCCGAAGGACGTCGGGATAACGCCGCGCGCCTCGAGTTCGGCTTCCGTGACGCCGGCGGCCGCCATGAGCCCCTCGATGAGCTTTTTCATGTCGACGACGGGCGAGATGAAATACGCGCGCTCGACGAGCCCCTCGAGCCCGGCGTTCATGGAAAAGTACGCGCCTATGCTGTTTGCGACGAGAATAAGGCCGTCGTATCTCTCCCGCAGCTCCTCCGCGGCGGCGCGCACCTCCCGCCCCGTCTCCCACGGGGAGAAGGTCTTGTAGTCGAGCCCCGCGACGGCGCGGCCCGGGAAGAGCGGCGCGTATCTTTCCTCCCGGACGGTCTGCGCCGCCTGGCTGGACTGGTTTGATGCGCTTGGCCCGGGCGAGAAGGGGAGCGAGGAGGAGCTCCGGCAGCGCAGCCTGGACTATCTCCGCCGCTGCGAAACCAACGCGGGGGAA
>JAFZAM010000086.1 GCA_017557265.1 Oscillospiraceae bacterium
AGCGGGGGCCGCGTCCTCGCCGCCGCCGCGATAAGCTGCCCGCCCGCCGTCCCCGTCGTCATGTGCGGCGAGCGGATAGACGCGCGCGCGGTCGAGTGCTTTGAATACTACGGAGTGCGGGAATGTACCGTCGTAAAGCAATAAAGTCTTGACAAGCGCCCGCGCGGGTGTTATTATCTCACATACTAAACGCAATGACGGATACCGGAACGACCGGGACCGCGTTCAGAGAGCCGCCGGATGGTGCGAGGCGGCCGCGCGGGTCGTTCTTCTCCATCCCGAGCGGCCGTCCGAAAGCTCCGGCAAGTAGGCGCGGACGGGGGTCCCTCCCCGTTATCAAAAGGCGGCGCTGTCTGGCGCCTTGAGTGGGCTGCGGCCAATGAGAGTGGTACCGCGGAGGCAATTGCTTTCGTCTCTTGATCATGGAATCATGGGGCGATTTTTTGTTGCCCCGAGCGGGAGGTATTTTAATGAAACTCGCATTTTCAACGCTCGGCTGTCCCGATTTCGGCTGGGGCGATATAGTCGCGACCGCGAAGGATCTCGGCTACGCGGGCATAGAGCTGCGCGGGATAGGGGACAATCTGTTCTCCCCGCGCTCGAAGCCGTTTCGTCCCGAGAACGTCGAGGCGACGCTCGCCGAGCTCGACAAGCGCGGCCTGAAGATATCCTGCGTGTCCTCGGGCGCCGCGCTGAAGTATTCCGACAGGCAGCGCGAGAACGTCGCCGAGATATGCGACAGGATAGACATGGCCGCGAGGCTCCGCGCGCCCTACGTGCGCGTCCTCGGCGACGAGAGAGCCGAGGCCTGCGGCGAGGTCGACGACGCGGCAGTCCTGCGCGCGCTGAAGATACTCATCCCGTACGCCGAGGAAAACGGCGTCACGCTCCTCGTCGAGACCTGCGGCGTCTACGCCGACACGAAGCGCCTCGCCGCCCTGCTCGAGCAGATACCGAGCGACTATATCGGCGCGCTCTGGGACGTGCACCATCCTTACCGCTTCTTCGGAGAGACCCCGGGGCGTACCGTCGCCAACCTCGGCGGCTTTATAAAGGACACGCACTTTAAGGACAGCGTCATGACCGAAAGCGGCGTCGAATACCGCATGATGGGCGAGGGCGACCTCCCCGTCGACGAGATCATGATGGCGCTGCGCAGCATAAACTACAGCGGCTACCTGACCTTCGAGTGGCTCAAGGGCTTCTCGCCCGACCTGACGGACGCGGGCATCGTCTTCCCGCAGTTCGCCAACTTCATGCAAAAATATATCGGCGACGACGACTTCTCCGGCCGCCTGCAGAATAACGCGACACGCACCGGCAAGTACGTCTGGCCGAAGAACCACCTCATCGACCTGACGTTCCCGCAGGTGCTCGACCGCATGGTCGACGAGTTCCCCGACCAGTACGCCTTCCGCTATACGACGCTCGACTATACGCGCACGTACAAGGAGTTCCGCGACGACGTCTGGGAGTTCGCCCGCGCGCTCATCGCCCTCGGGGTAAAGCAGGGCGACCACGTCGCCGTCTGGGCGACGAACGTCCCCGCATGGTATATAAGCTTCTGGGCGACCGTCACGATAGGCGCCGTCCTCGTCACGATAAACACCGCCTACAAGATACACGAGGTCGAATACCTCCTGCGCCAGAGCGACACGCATACGCTCGTCATGACCGACGGCACGAAGGATTCCGACTACGTCGCCATCATGAAGGAGCTCGCCCCCGAGCTCGAGACGGCCGACATGAGCAGACCGCTGCACATTCGCCGCCTCCCGTTCCTGCGCAATATCATAACCGTCGAGTCGAGGCAGAAGGGCTGCCTTACGTGGGACGACGCGCTCTCGCAGAGCTCCCGCGTGCCTCTCGAGGAGGTCAGGCGCCGCGCCGCCGCCGTCCAGAAGCACGACCTTTGCAACATGCAGTACACCTCCGGCACGACGGGCTTCCCCAAGGGCGTCATGCTCACGCACTACAACGTCGTCAACAACGGCAAGACCATAGGCGACTGCATGGATCTCTCGACCGCCGACCGCATGATGATCCAGGTCCCGATGTTCCACTGCTTCGGCATGGTGCTCGCCATGACGGCGAGCGTCACTCACGGCGTGACGATGAGCCCCATCCCCGTCTTCTCGCCCTCGAAGGGGCTCGACTGCATAAACAGAGAGAAGATAACGTGCTTCCACGGCGTGCCGACGATGTTCATCGCCATGCTCAATAACGAGAAGTTCCCCGAGACGGACTTTTCCTACATGCGCACGGGCATCATGGCGGGCTCGCCCTGCCCGGTCAAGGTCATGCAGGACGTCATCGAGAAGATGCACATGCCCGAGATATGCATAACCTACGGCCAGACGGAGGCCTCGCCCGGCTGCACCATGAGCAAGACGACCGACAGCATCGAGACCCGCGTCAATACCGTCGGCGGGGCGATGTTCGGCGTCGAGTGCCGCATCGTCGATCCCGAGACGGGGGAGGAATGCCCCGTAAACGTCGACGGCGAATTTGTGGCGCGCGGATATAATATAATGAAGGGGTATTACAAGATGCCCGAGGCGACGGCCCAGGCCATCGACGCCGACGGCTGGCTCCATACGGGCGACCTCGCCCGCAAGGACGAGGACGGCAACTACCGCATCACAGGCCGCATCAAGGACATGATCATCCGCGGCGGCGAGAACATATACCCCAAGGAGATAGAGGACTTCATCTATACGCATCCGGACGTCTCCGACGTGCAGGTCATCGGCGTCGAGGACAAGGACTACGGCGAGGAGATCATGGCCTGCGTCGTCAGGCGCGAGGGCAGCCACGTCACCGGCGACGAGATAAAGGACTACGTGCGCACCCACATGGCGCGCCACAAGACCCCGCGCTACGTCGTCTTCGTCGACAGCTTCCCCATGAACGCCGCCGGCAAGATACTCAAATACCAGATGCGCGCGAACGCGGAGGAGTACCTCAAGCACCAGGAATGACCGGAAGGAGGCGCGGAAAGTGGACAACAGAGCGATAGGAGTTTTCGATTCCGGGCTCGGCGGCCTGACGGCCGTCCGCAGACTGCGCGAAGCTCTGCCCGGGGAGGACATAGTATACCTCGGCGACACCGGCCGCGTGCCCTACGGCGGCCGCTCGCGCGAGACGATAATGCAGTACGCGAGGGAGGATTTCGCCTTCCTCATGGGCTTTGACATCAAGGCGATAGTCGTCGCCTGCGGCACGGTCAGCACGGTCGCCCTGCCGGAGCTCGCGGG
>JAFZAM010000087.1 GCA_017557265.1 Oscillospiraceae bacterium
CGCGTATCTGCTCTTCCGTCATGGCCTCGACCCGGACCCCCGACGGCAGCACCGTCGCGCTCGGGCCGCAGCGCATGCGCCCGTCGCTCCGGCGGTCCTCCTCGGCGACGTCGAAGTCCGAGAGCATGCCGGCGTGGATGAGTTCTATGGAGGCAAGCGCGCCGTGGCGCCGTATCGCCCGCGCGCAGTTGGTCAGCCCGGCCAGTACGCCGGGGTTTTGCAGGTTTATCAGGCGCCCGTGGCTCTTGCCGTTTACGTAGTCCACGCACGCCTCGCTGACCGTCACGACGGCGGCTCCGCCGCGGGCGCGGTTTTCATAGAAGGCGATGGCGCCCTCGGTAAGGCAGCCGTCCTCCGTGAGGTCGGGAAAGCCCATCGGGGCCGAGCACATGCGGCTGCGGAGCGTCACGTTCCCCACCTTCAGCGGGGCGCAGAGCAGCGGGTATTCCGGGATGTAGGGCTTTTTCACGGCAGAGGCTCCTTTCCGCAGTTTTTCTTCTACGATATTACCACATCGCGCCGCGGCATACAAGAAACGGATCCATGCCCCCGGCGCAAAAAGAGAGGTCAGGAGCCCGGACGGGACCCTGACCTCATATCTTTTTTGCGGCTTGACCGGCCGGGAGAGGATCACTCCTCGGCGGGAGCTTCCGCGGACTCCTCGGCGGGAGCCTCGGCCTCTTCGGGCTCGGGCTTGTCGGTCTCGGTGTCGTAGACGACCTCGTCGACGGCTTCCTTCTCCTCGACGGGAGCGGGAGCGGCCTCGAGAGCGCGGATGGACAGGGAGACCTTCTTCTTGTCGTAGTCGATGTTGGTGATCTTGACGTCGACCTCCTGACCCTCGGAAAGGACCTCGTCGGGCTTGCCGATGCGGCGCTCGGACGTGATCTGGGAGACGTGGATGAGACCGTCGACTCCGGGGAGGATCTCGGCGAAGGCGCCGAACTGCATGAGCTTGACTATCTTGACGTTGATAACGTCGCCGACCTGATGCGCGGAGGTGAACTTGACCCAGGGGTTGTCCTCGGGGTTCCTGACGCCGAGGGAGATCTTCTTGGTCTCCTTATCGAAGCTGATGACGTACACCTCGACCTGATCGCCGATCGCGAGCACCTCGGAGGGATGACGGATGCGCTTCCAGCTGAGCTCGGAAACGTGGGCCATGCCGTCAACTCCGCCGATGTCGATGAACGCGCCGTAGCTCGTCAGGGACTTGACGGTGCCGGTATATTTCTTGCCGACCTCGATCTCGGCCCAGGTCTGCTCGGCGGCAGCCTTGCGAAGATCGTACTGCACGGCGCGGATGGAGCCGACGACGCGGCGGCGGCTGTGGTTGACCTCGGTGATGCGGAGCTTCTGACGGGTCTTGAGCATCTCGTTGAGATCGGCGTCCTTCGGCATGCCGCTCTGGGACGCGGGAACGAACACGCGGATGCCCTTGACGGACACGACGACGCCGCCCTTGTTGACCTCGGTGACGACGCCCTCGACGACGCTGCGGTCCTCGCGGGCCTGCTCGATGGTCTCCCAGTTCTTGACGGTGTCGAGCCTTTTCTTGGAGAGCATGACCGTGCCTTCCACGTCGTTGACGCGGACAACGTAGGTCTCGATGGTATCGCCGACGTGGACTATGTCCTCGGGCTTTACGTCGGGCTCGTCGGTGAGCTCGCCGATGGGTATGTATCCGGAATGCTTCGTGCCCAGATCCACGGAGATCTCCGTGGCGCTGATGGACTGCACGATGCCGCTGACTTTATCGCCGTTATGCAGGGTCTTGAGGTTCTGCTCAAGAAGCTGGTCGAACGTGAGCTCCTCCGCGGCGGGCGCGGGCTCCTCGGCGGCGGGGACGGTCTCCTCCGCGACGGGCGCAGGCTCTTCCGCTATCGGCGCGGCCTCCGGCGTCATGGTCTCCATCTCTTTGGTTTCCTCGTTCATTTTGTCTCTGACCTCCTTAATGATCCAGGCGGGTGCTGATGCGCCCGCTGTGACGCCGATGACATCGTTCTTACTCAATTCCTCCGGCGAGGGAAGATCCTCCGCGCCCTCCGCGAGATATACGCGGGGGCAGTGCTTTCGGCAGATGTTCGCGAGCTCGAGGGTGTTTGCGCTGTTTTTCCCGCCGATCACGACCATCGCGTCGGACCTCTTCGCCAGGCTCTCTGCTTCTTCCTGACGTCTTGACGTAGCTTTACATATTGTATCAAAGAATTTGACGTTTGTATACTGTTTTTTTATGAAATCTTCGCATTTTTTTACACGCTCTTCCATTCCCGTCGTCTGGCAGACGACCCCTATCGGGGTGTCGGGGTCCGGGATGAGCTCCGGGAGGCGTTCGCGCGCCTCCGCCTCGTCGAAAACGACGACGGGATCGGCGCACCAGGCGCACGTGACGCGCACCTCGGGGTGGTCCGCCGTCCCGATGATGACGACGCGGCGGCCCTCGCGCGAGAGCTCGGCGGCGTACTTATGCGTCCTCGCGACGTCTGGGCAGGTCGCGTCGACGACCGTGCAGCCCTTTTCGGCAAGGCGGGCGTACTCCTCGGGGGAGGCGCCGTGCGAGCGGATGACGACGCGCGCGCCGTCGGGTATCTCGTCGACGGAGGACGCCTGAG
>JAFZAM010000088.1 GCA_017557265.1 Oscillospiraceae bacterium
CTAAGCGCAGGCAGACAAAGCTCGCCCCGGGCATGGAGGCGGCCCTGACGGCTCTCGCGGCGAGAGTGTCCGCGCCTTCGTAGAAAGCGGCGAGCTCGGGGAGCCCCTCCGTCTCGAAGGGGACGTCGGAGACCTCGACGCCGATGAGCGGCGCGGGCTGACCCGGCTTGTCGAAGAAGCACGGCGGCTGTACGCTCGCCCCGCCCAGGGTCATTTTGCGCTCCCCGGCGCCGACCTCGACGCTGAGTATCGGGGAGGTAAAGGCGCGGGGCTTGGGTTCAAAAGACATTGTTCACACCTTCCTGTTCCTGAAAATATTTGAAATTGAAAAAGTCCAATGGGAAAGCCTATTTTTTGAGTTCGAGTTTTTTGACGATCTCCTCGAGCGCGAGGCGCGCGGGGCTGTCGGCGGGGATCTTCGAGGTGGGCTTGCCGTCGCAGTCGAAGCGGTACACCGTCTCGTCCTGCGGGAGAGCGCCGATGAGGTCGAGCCCGAACCTGTCTATCTCCTCCATGACGCCCGCGTCCACGACGCCGCCCGGCGCGCGGTTTACGATGAGCTTCATCGTCGCGGGGTTGAGCTTGAGGTCGCCGACCATGCCGGCTATGCGGCCTATCGCCTGAATGCCGCGGCGCGAGCAGTCGGAGACGAGCAGCAGGATGTCGATGTGCGGCAGCGTGCCGCGGGAGATGTGCTCGAGACCCGCCTCGTTGTCGACGACCATGTAGCGGTAGGAGCCCATGTATTTGTCTATCTGGCTCTTGAGGACGCCGTTTACGTAGCAGTAGCAGCCCTGCCCCTGCGTGCGGCCCATGACGAGCATGTCGTAATCGTCGCCCTCGGCGAGCGCGGTGGAGAACATGTATTCGGCGTATTCCTGCTTGGTCATGCCGGTCGGCCTCGCGGCGCCGGGATCGAGCTCGTCGCGGACCATGTTCTCGCGGATGTCGCCGAGCGTGATCTCGACGTCCACGCCGAGGACCTCGTTTAGGTTGCTGTTCGGGTCCGCGTCGACGGCGAGGAGAGGTCCGTAGCCGTTTTTGGCGAGGTAGTCTATGAGCAGGCCGCATATCGTGGTCTTGCCCGTGCCGCCCTTTCCGGCGACGGCGATTATCGTGGGCTTCATCTCGCGGTCTCCTTCCTGTCGAGGACTATCCAGCCGTCGACGAGGTCGGCCTCGCGCATCGAGCCCTCGAAGACGGTCTCGCGCTCAAGAAGGTCGGTGCAGACGAGCCTGCCCGGCTCGAGCCGGACGCGCTGGACGTTTTTAAGAAGCACCTTGTCGGGGCTGCGGGCCCCGTCGTAAACTGTCGAGAGACACATTTTCAGCCCTCCCCGCCCGCGCTGAGGTCATACGCCTCGCCGAGCAGCCTGTTGCCCTCGCCGTAGCGCTCGGCGGCAAGGCGCAGCTTCGCGGCGGCCTCGCTCAGGCCCTCTTTTTCGAGAGCGTCCGCGAGCCCGGTCAGTTCGGATAGATGATGCTCGTTGTGGTGCAGCGAATAGTGCAGCAGCGCGACGGCCTCCTCCTTCGAGGATACGGAGGGGGCGGCGTGGTCCGCGTGCTCGTGATGGTCGTGTAGTCCGTGATGATCGTGCATGTCCGGTCCAGCCTTTTCAGTTTTTTAATGGGAAAAAAGTATATTAGTCCGTACTTCTCTCAAGCTTATCATATTGATTCAAAATATTATATCATGTAATTTATGAATAATCCATTTCGATTTCGCCTTTTTGCGAGATTTTTGTAAAAAAGTTTGCCGCCCGCTGTCAGAGTAAAATCAAAATTGCATTATTATCCCGGCTATGATAAAATAATTAATCAAACAAGTCCGAAACGTCCTTGCGGACGGGAAAAGAAGGCGGCTAAAATGGGCTATACGGAAAAAAAGATACGCGGAGAGCAGGTCTATTCCGGCGTCATCGTCAAGGTCGAGCTCGACGACGCCGAGCTCGTCGATGGGACGGTCGTCAAGCGCGAGGTCGTCATGCACCCCGGCGGCGTCGGTATCCTGCCCGTGGACGCGGACGGGACGGCGTACATGGTGCGGCAGTTCCGCTATCCGTTCTCCAAAGAGCTGCTCGAAATTCCCGCGGGCAAGCTCGAGCGCGGGGAGGACCCGAAGCTCTGCGCCGTGCGTGAGCTCGGAGAGGAGACGGGCTTCACGGCCGGCAGGCTCGTGGACCTCGGCGTGACCTACGCCTCGCCGGGCATATCCGACGAGACGCTGCACCTCTATCTCGCGCTCGACCTCACGGCGGGCGAGCAGCATCTCGACGAGGACGAATTCCTCGGAGTCGAAAAATGGCCGCTGGAGGAGCTATACGCGATGGTCCTGCGCGGCGAGATAAGAGACGGCAAGACCGAGATCGCCGTCATGAAGGCAAGGGAGATACTCAGAAACGGGGGATGAGCATTGAAGATCCTTATCGTTGACGATGAAAAGAACATAGTCGATATCCTCACGTACAACCTCGAAAAGGAGGGCTACGAGGTCGAGGCCGCCTACGACGGGCGCGAGGGCCTCGAGGCCGCGCGCACCTGCGCGCCGGACCTCATTTTGCTCGACGTCATGCTGCCCTATATGGACGGCTTCGAGGTCTGCGGCGAGATCAGGAAGACCGACAGGCTCACGCCCATCATCATGCTGACCGCCCGCGAGGAGGAGCGCGACAAGGTCTACGGTCTCGAGCTCGGGGCCGACGACTATATAACCAAGCCGTTTTCCGTGCGCGAGCTGCTCGCGCGCGTCA
>JAFZAM010000089.1 GCA_017557265.1 Oscillospiraceae bacterium
CAGCCGACGCATTTTTTCCTGTCCACGCGCACGAGCGTTATATCCTCGTCCGTCAGCGTGTCGCGCCTCGTCCCGGCGGGGGAGATCGCGCCCTGCGGGCAGACGGCCATGCATTTGCCGCACCGCTCGACTCCGGCGCACTTTATCTCCATCCAGTTGAGCTCCGCGGGAAACTCCTGGCTCTCTGGGCTGTGACACCATGCGCAGCGCAGAGGGCAGCCCTTGAAAAACACCGTCGTGCGTATGCCGGGCCCGTCGTGGACAGAGAAGCCCTGAATGTCGAATATCCTTCCGGTGAGCACTTTTCCGAGACCGCCCTTTCCGCTCCCGGCGGCCCGACGGACGCCGGCGGAGCAAATTTCCATAAATACACTATACTATGAAATCCGCGCCCCGTCAACGCCGCCGGAGCCCCCGCCCGCGCACGGGGAGGGGGAGTCCCGAAAAAAACTCTTTGATTTACATAATTTTTTTATTCTACCCTATTGCAATTTGCGGAAAATCCGTTATAATAACCCTATAAGTGGAGCGAAGTGGGGAGAAGTGTCTAATTTTTCACCCAAAGCCCACAAATCTGAAGGAGAGGTGAGCGGAGTTGACGGGCGAATATTCCCACAGCATCGACGCCAAAGGCAGACTGTTCATACCGGCCAAGCTCCGCGAGGAGCTCGGCGACGTGTGCTACGTCACGCTCAGCATCGACCACTGCCTCTCCGTCTATTCGACCTCCAGCTGGGAGGCCTTCTGCGCGAAGGTCGACGCCAAGCCGCTGGCCGAGTCGCGCCGCATGAGGATGCTCTTCGCCAACACCGCCAAGTGCGACATCGACGCGCAGGGGCGCGTCCTCGTTCCGCAGAAGCTGCGCGACCTCATCGGCCTTAAAAAGAACGTCATGATCATCGGCTTTTCCAACCACGCCGAGATCTGGGACAGCGAAGAGTACGCCGCCATGGAGGCCGAGCTGCTCACGCCCGAGAACATTTCCGCCGGCCTCGCGGAGCTCGGCCTGTAATGGCCGCCTTCAGCCACCGGCCCGTCCTTCTCGACGAGTGCGTCGAGGCGCTGAACGTAAAGCCCGGCGGCGTCTACGTCGACGGGACGCTCGGCGGGGGAGGGCATTCGGAGGCGATATGCCGGAGGCTCCGCGGCGGAAGGCTCATCGGCATAGACCGGGACGAGACGGCGCTCGCCGCCGCCTCGGAGAGACTTTCCGGATTTGAATGCTTCACTCCCGTCCGCGGGAACTTCCGCGACGTCGCCGCGATACTCGCGGGCCTCGGGATAAATAAGATAGACGGCATGCTCCTCGACCTCGGCGTCTCCTCGCCGCAGCTCGACGAGGCGTCGCGGGGCTTTTCCTACATGGCCGACGCGCCGCTCGACATGCGGATGGACGCCTCCTCCGGCGCCACCGCCGCCGACCTCATAGCCGGGGCGGACGAGGAGGAGCTCGCGCGCATCTTCTTCGAATACGGGGAGGAGCGCTACTCCAGGCGCATAGCCGCCGCGATAGTGAGGAAACGGGCCGAGGCCCCGATCGAGACGACCGGGGAGCTCGTGGAGATAATAAAGGGCGCGATGCCCGCCGCGGCGCTGCGCGAAAAGCAGCACCCGGCGAAGAGAGTTTTTCAGGCGCTGCGCATCGCCGTCAACGACGAGCTCGGCGCGCTCGAGGAGCTGCTCGACACGGCGCCCGACCTGCTCGCCCCGGGCGGCAGGCTCGTTATAATAAGCTTCCACTCCCTCGAGGACAGGCTCGTCAAAAATGCGATAAGAAAGCGCGAAAGGGGCTGCACCTGCCCCCCCGACCTTCCGGTCTGCGTATGCGGCTTCGTTCAGACGCTCAGGAGCGTCGGGCGGCAGCCCGTGACGGCCGGCGAGGCCGAGCTGAAGATAAATCCGCGCGCCAGGAGCGCAAAGCTCCGCGTCGCGGAACGGATATGAGGATAAGAAATGGACGACGAATTCGATCTCTACGCGTACGGAAGTCTCGCATATGATTTCGACGCGATCCCGGCTCAAGAGCCGGAGATCGAGGAACCGTCGCGCGATCCTCACGAACGGCACCCGAGAACACGCGACAACGCGAAGGTAAGCATAGGCGCCGCGACACGGCCCCGCGCCGCGGTATCGCCCTTCGCCGTCCTCGGGACGGTCATGGTCTTCGCCCTGCTCTTCATGGTGGTCGCGAGCTTCATGAAGCTCTCCGAGCTCTCCGCTCAGTACAACGACTACGCGAGCGAGCTCGAGGCGCTCAACGCCGAGGGAGAGCGGCTCAAGATACAGTACGAGGGGGCGTTCGACCTCGACGAGGTGGAGCGCTACGCGATGACCGAGCTCGGCATGATAAAGGCCGACGGCGACCAGATAACCTACGTCCGCCGCGCCGCGGGCGACCAGGCGGTCATCCTCGCCGGGACGGAAAAACGGTCTCTCGCGACGACTCTCGAGACGATGATAGACGAATTTTTGGAATATTTCCGGTAGAGCCGAGCATATTTGTGACCGAGAGGATCGAGAGCTGACCGGGGGACTGTAACTTCTGGATTCTACCAACAACAAGCCCACGAGGCAGAATACCGGCCGCACGCTGTTCTTACTTGCAGTGTGCGGCATAGTTGCTTTTATAGTTCTTGTGATACAGCTCTACAAGGTCATGATAATCGACCATGACAAGTACCAGAGCCAGGCCGTCGAGCAGCAGGTGAGGGAGACCTCCATCACCGCTTCGCGCGGCACGATCTACGATACGAACATGAAAATGCTCGCCGTCAGCTCGAGCGTCGACACCATCTACATAAGCCCCGTCGAGATGCTCAAAAACGACGAGGATCCCGAGTTCATAGCTCAGAATCTCTCCGAGATGCTCGGCGTCGGCTACGACGTCATCATGGCCAAATGGAAGCATACCGACTCGTGGTACGAGACGGTCGCCAAGAAGGTCGAGAAGGAGACCTCCGACCGCGTCCTCGAGTTCAAGACGAAGAACAGGCTGACCAGCGTCCACCTCATCGAGGACAGCAAGCGCTATTACCCGTACAGCACGCTCGCCGCGCAGGTCATAGGCTTCGTCGGCGGCGAGAACACGGGCCTCGAGGG
Source organism: Oscillospiraceae bacterium (assembly GCA_017557265.1). Taxonomy (GTDB): domain Bacteria; phylum Bacillota; class Clostridia; order Oscillospirales; family Oscillospiraceae; genus RGIG7949. The sequence goes on from JAFZAM010000089.1 coordinate 3,100, forward strand.
CGTCGAGGCCGGCTACGAGTCCACGCTCCGCGGCACGAACGGGCGCATCGTCCGCGCGACCACGTCGAGCGGCTCGGACATGAAGTTCACCGGCTATGAAAACTACTACGACGCCGTCGACGGCGCGAGCATAGTCCTGACGATAGACTCGACGGTGCAGTTCTATCTTGAAAAGCACCTCTCCCAGGCCATCGAGGACTTCGACCTGCAAAACGGCGCGATGGGCATCGTCATGGACGTCAATACCGGCGCCGTGCTCGGCATGGCGACTCTCCCCGAATACGACCTCAACGACTTCCTCACGCTCGACGAGGAGACGACGACGAAGCTCCTCGAGCGCGGGCTTTCCAACGAGGAGTACGACGAGGCCTACCGCGAGACCCTCCAGAAGATATGGCGCAACAGGACCATAGCCGACACCTACGAGCCCGGCTCGACCTTCAAGATAATAACCCTCGCCGCCGCCCTCGAGGACGGCATCACGACCGAGAGCGAGACCTTCGACTGCAAGGGCGAGATATGGGTCCGCGGCCGCGACGCGGACGACCCGCTCAAATGCTGGAAGACCGAGGGCCACGGCGTGCAGACGCTCGCCGAGGCCGCGCAGCACTCGTGCAACGTCGCGTTCGTCACGCTCGGCCTCAGGCTCGGGCAGGCGCGCTTTTACGAATACATGGATTCCTTCGGCTTCTTCGACCGGACCGGCATAGACCTCTCCGGCGAGAGCTACGGCATATGGTGGTCCACGGCGCAGTTCACGAGGCCCAACAGCCAGGCCGAGCTCGCCGCCGCCTCCTTCGGCCAGACCTTCAACATCACCCCCATACAGCTCATAACGGCCGTCTCCGCCGTCGCCAACGGCGGCTATCTCATGGAGCCCTACGTCGTCCGCCAGACCCTCGATTCCGACGGGAACGTCCTCTATACCCACGAGCCCAAGGTCGTCCGCCAGGTCATCAGCGAGGAGACGAGCCGCCGCTGCAACGCCATCCTCGAGACGGTCGTCTCCGCCGCCGGCGCGACCGGCAAGAACGCCTACGTACCCGGCTACCGCATCGCCGGCAAGACCGGCACCGGCACCAAGACCGCCGTTCAGGCCGAGACCGGCGAGAAGGAGTACTGGGTATCCTTCATCGGCTACGCCCCCGCAAACGACCCGCAGGTCGCCGTCCTCGTCGTGCTCGACACCCCGAGCGACGACACGAACGTCTCCGTCTCCGGCGGCGCCATGGCGGCGCCCGTCGTCGGCAGCGTCCTGAGCGACGTGCTCAGCTACCTCGGCGTCGAGCCGGACTACTCCGGCGCCAATTCCAACGCCGTCGGCATCACGATGCCGAGCCTGAGAGATTACAGCGTCTCCGACGCGCAGGAGGTCCTCCGCGCGCTGGGCTTCGACGTAAAGGTCATGGGCAATGGCGACAAGGTCGTCGACCAGGCCCCGTCCGGCGGACAGAAGGTCAATTCCGGCGCGACCGTCCTGCTCTATACCGAGGGCGCCAAGCCGAGCGAGATGGTCGAGGTGCCGAACCTCTTCGGCATGACCTACGCGCAGGCGAGGGCGAACATGACCGCGCTCGGGCTCTATCTCAGGTCGACCGGCGTCGCGCCGGGCTCGACGAGCGGCGCGAACATCATAGTTTCCAGACAGTCGGTCGAGGGGGGCAGCAGAGTCCCGTTCGGCTCGGTCATAGAGGTCTATCTCATCGATAACGACGCGTCCATCATGGAGGGCGCAGGTCAGTAAAAACGGAGAAGCACGGCCATGAAACTCAGTCAGATCCTCAAAACCGTATCCGTCCGGGAGCTTCACGCCCCCGCAGAGCTCGAGATATCCGGCGTCGAGTACGATTCGCGCGCGGTAAAGCCCGGGGCGCTCTTCGTCGCGGTCCGGGGCCTCGTCAGCGACGGCCACGACTATATCCCCGCCGCCGTGAAAAACGGCGCGGCGGCCGTGCTATGCATGGAAAAGCCCGCCTGCGACGTCCCCTACGTCATAGTCGAGGACACGAGAGCCGCCCTCGCGGAGGCCGCGGCGAACTTCTTCGGCCGCCCGGCCGACGGACTGAAGATAGTCGGCGTCACCGGCACCAACGGCAAGACGACCGTCTCCATGCTCGTCAAAAGCCTTATCGAATACTGCACCGGCGAAAAGGTCGGCCTCATAGGCACGAACGGCGCCGTCGTCGGAGATAAAGACCTGCATACCGACAATACGACCCCCGAATCGCGCGACCTGCACGAGTTCTTCGCGCTCATGGCCGCCGAGGGCTGCCGCTGGTGCGTGATGGAGGTCTCCTCCCACTCGCTGGTGATGGGGCGCGTCGCGGGGCTGCATTTTGCCTCCGCGATCTTCACGAACCTCACGCAGGACCACCTCGACTTCCATAAGACCATGGAAGCCTACAGAGACGCCAAGACGATACTCTTCGGCATGTGCGACACAGCCGCCGTCAACGCCGACGATCCCGCCGGCGCCGCGATGCTCGCGGCCTTCAAGGGTGAGCGCGCGCTCACGTTCTCGCCTTCCGGCG